>JAGWTK010000084.1 GCA_028876035.1 Bacteroidota bacterium | reverse complement strand
GGTCTGCTCGGCTGGCTGGTTATCAACGCTAACAAATTGGGTCAATACTTCAAGGAGAACGTGGAAGTGAGGGTCTATGTGCGGGAAAACGTTTCTGCCAAAGACAGCACCGCCCTGGTTGCTTATGTGAGTGCACAGCCTTACGTTAAAACCTGGGAGTATGTGAGCAAGACCCAGGCCCGCGAAAAATACCTCGAAGAAGGCAACAAAGATTGGGTAGGCGTGCTGCAGAACAATCCGCTCCCGGCAAGCATCAACTTCAAAGTAAACAGTCAATACGCAGTGACGGATTCACTCCAGAAGATCCAGGCAGACCTTACCCAGAACATTGCGGTGAGTGATGTGCAATACCCTCAATCACTGGTGAGCAACCTCAACAATATGATCCGTCGGATTAGTTTTATCCTGCTGGCCGTAGCAGTCGTGATTTCCATACTCGTTATCATCCTAATCGACAATACCATCAAGCTGGCGATGTTCAGCAACCGTTTTCTCATTAAGACCATGCAAATGGTAGGTGCTACACGGAATTTTATTGCGAAGCCCATGAATACGAAGGCGGTGATCAATGGCGCCATCAGCGGCATTATCGCAGTGGCAGTGATCCTGGGTGTAATAGTTATTGCTGAAAGATGGTTGCCGGAAATCAAAGCCCTGCGTGACTATACCATGCTCGCATCCCTTTTCCTGGCGATCATTCTACTGGGTGTTGTAATCTCATTCGTGAGTACCCACCGCAGCGTGATCAAGTACCTGAAGATGAAGCTGGACGACCTGTATTAGTCGGTAGTACTTAGTCTTTAGTCCGTAGTTAACAGTCGATGGTATGGATTCAGGTGGTAATATGAAATTTGTATCTTAGTCCCCTTAACACAGAATTATGAGCGAGAAAAAACAAGCTGTTCACACAAAAACCAGCACGCCTCTTTTCAACCGGGAGAACCTGGTATGGATCATTGCGGGTATCGTTGTCATTGCCCTTGGGATGCTGCTGATGGCCGGCGGCAACAGCAAGAATCCGGCTGAATTTGATCAGAAAGAAGTGTACAGTACCACCCGTATTACCATCGCTCCGCTGGTGATCATTATCGGGCTCGGCCTGGAAATATTTGCCATCTTCAAAAAACCGCGCACCAATGCCTGAAAGGGCGTTTTGATACCGAAAAGGCGATGAATGGCTTGCTGTTCATCGCCTTTTTTGTTTATGTTGTGCCGCCAACTTAAACTATACCTGTACTATGAGCACCCTTCACGCTATTATCATCGCTATCATCGAGGGATTAACTGAATTTCTGCCCATTTCCTCCACTGCTCACATGAAGTTTGCCAATCCCCTGCTCGGCGAGGGCGAATCGGCCTTCCGCGAGATGTTTGAAGTAGTTATCCAGCTCGCCGCCATCCTCTCGGTGGTTGTCCTGTATTGGAAAAAATTCCTGGATATTAAACGAATAGGCTTCTACATCAAACTCATCATCGCACTGATACCCGCGGTTATTTTTGGTGTCGCCTTCAAAAAGTACATCGACGCCTCATTAAACAATATCACTTTCATCGCCTGCGTGATGATTGCCGGGGGTGTTGTACTCCTGTTCATCGATAACTTCTTCAAAAACCCGGTCGTTTTCAGCGATGACCAGGTAAGCAACAAAAAGTCGTTTATCATCGGTTGCTTCCAGGTGCTGTCCATCGTATTTCCCGGATTGAGCCGGAGCGCAGCCACCATTATTGGCGGACTCAGTCAGCGCCTCGACAGAAATACCGCTGCGGAATTTTCCTTCTTCCTGGCCGTACCCACCATGTTTGCCGCCTCGGTAAAAACGCTTTGGGATGTACACAAAACCGCTCCCGAAGTATTGGGCAGGGAAAACATCACGACGCTTTTAATTGGTAGCCTGGTGGCCTTTGTCGTTGCCCTGCTCGCCATCAAATTCTTCATCGGGTACCTCCAGAAACACGGCTTTAAATTATTCGGCTACTACCGCATTGTGTTGGGTATTGTGGTGTTGGTGCTGGTTTATACAGGAATCATGAAATAATGTGACAAATGTGCTAATGTGCTGATGTGCTGATGTGCTAATACAACCAGGTAAATACACACAGGCCAATTTTGCGTACATCCAACCAATATTTTCCCTAGTTTCGGTTTCGCTGCAGCGACCGGACTAGCACATTTATCACATTAGCACATTAGCACATTGCTTATGCAGACTGCTTCCAAAAAAGTAATCAACGGCTGGGCCATGTACGACTGGGCAAACTCGGTGTACAACCTCGTTATCACTACTACTTTCTTTCCTGCTTATTACGCTTTTGTAACATCGCTTGACAATTTTCCTGATGGTATTCATTTCCTGGGACGGACCTACGTTAACACCGAATTGAAGGATTATGTGATGGCGGCCGGCTTCCTGGTGATTGCCTTTTTATCACCCATACTTTCATCTATCGCCGACTATAAAGGCAACAAGAAAAACTTCATGCGCTTCTTCTGCTACATGGGTGCGCTGAGTTGTTCCCTGTTGTTTTTCTTTGATAAATCTCATGTTTACCTGGGTTTGTTTTGCCTGATGTTTGCCGGCATCGGGTTTTATGGAAGCCAGGTATTCTACAACTCTTATCTGCCGGAAATCGCTGCTGAGGCCGACATGGACAGGGTGAGCGCAAGGGGTTACTCCTTCGGCTATATTGGAAGCGTGCTGATGCAAATGCTGGGTTTCGGCCTTGTATTGCTCATGCCGGAGAATCCGCTGGCCTTAAAACTTACGTTCCTGATGGTGGGCGTTTGGTGGGTATCCTTCGCACAGATCACGTTCAACGTACTGCCCATCAGTCCGCAGTCGGAACGGAATTCCAAAACCAATGTGCTCGCCAATGGCTTTCTCGAACTAAAAAAAGTATGGGATCAACTCGTTCATCTCCCTGTCTTGAAGCGGTTCCTGAGTGCTTTCTTCTTTTACAGCATGGGTGTACAAACCGTTATGCTGGTGGCCATCGACTTTGGCATCAAAGAACTGAAACTTGCAAACACCAAACTCATCATTACGGCCGTGATTATTCAGCTGGTGGCCATACTCGGTGCCATCGGCATGTCCAGGTTAAGCGCAAAAATTGGCAACCTGCGCGTGCTGATATTAACGGTGCTGTTGTGGATCAGCGTTACCATCGCCGGTTACTGGATGCATACAGAAACGCAGTTTTATATACTGGCATCGCTGGTCGGCCTGGTCATGGGCGGCATTCAATCCATGAGCCGTTCAACGTATTCTAAGTTTATGCCCGAAACCAAAGACACAGCTTCGTTCTTCAGCTTTTATGATGTCACCGAAAAAATGGCGATAGTGATTGGCCTCATCAGCTTTGGTATTATTGAAGGAATTACCCACAGCATGCGTAATTCACTGCTGGCGCTGATGGGCTTTTTTATCATGGGTTTGATCTTCCTCCTGCTGACGGCACAAAAGGCAAAAAAAGTGTAGTATGAAATTGTATACGATCGACACCGGCTTTTTTAAACTGGACGGCGGCGCCATGTACGGCGTGGTGCCGAAATCAATCTGGAATAAACTCAACCCGGCGGATGAAAACAATTTGTGCGACTGGGCGCTGCGCTGCCTGCTGGTAGAAGATGGTGACCGGCTGATTTTGATCGATACTGGAAACGGCGATAAGCAAGATGCAAAGTTTTTCAGCCATTACTATCTGCACGGCAATGACACGATCGATTCTTCCCTGGCGAAACACGGCTTCAGCCGCAGTGATATCACCGATGTTTTTTTAACCCACCTTCATTTCGATCATTGCGGAGGTGCTATCGTACGTGAAGGCGATGCACTGGTATCGGGTTTTAAGAATGCCCGGTTCTGGAGCAATGAGCGGCACTGGAAATGGGCCACCGAACCCAATGAACGCGAAAAGGCTTCGTTTCTTAAAGAAAATATCTTGCCCATACAGGAAACCGGCAAACTCAATTTTGTGCCTGTAGGCAACGACACTTCTTATATGACACCTGTTCCCACGGGCATCACTGATAATTTCAAAGTAATAGGCGTAAGCGGACATACCGATGCGATGATGTTACCGGTACTGAACTACAATGGAAAGACCTTGGTATACATGGCCGATCTCCTCCCATCCGTTAGCCATATCCCCTTACCCTATGTCATGGGCTACGACATGTTCCCGCTTACCACCCTCCGCGAAAAAAAAGCTTTCCTGAAAGATGCGCTGGAAAAAAATTACACCCTCTTTTTCGAACACGACCCGAAGATTGAATGCTGCACGGTACAGGCGACGGAGAAGGGAATAAGGGCGGGGAAGACTTTCAAATTAGACGAGGTTTAAAAGTTTAATGGTTTAAAAGTTCCTCCCTGTAACATGCAGAATTGACCCTTTTGCTGCGTGTTTGGCAAGGAGCATCGCTGGCTGCTATCATAATTGTTCATCGATTAACGAACCAGCACAGGGTGTTTTCAATCGAAATACGCCGGGCTCCACGCAACGAACCTTAAACTTTTAAACTCTTAAACATTTAAACTACCTAACGGACAGCAACGAACTCAGCGGATACCGCAAATTCTTATAATTCATCATATCCACTTTAATACTTCCAACGCTGATAGGGCTTTCTACCCGAAGGGGCAGGTGATTGGCATCATCGCTTACCCATACCAGCATCTTCTCCCCGCCTTCGAAGATGGTGCCTTTTACCAATAGTGGTTTGAATTTGATGGCACGGAACTTACCATATTTAGTTTTAATGGTTTCCTTACCCATGTATCGAATGTACAGGTTATATACTTCGTTGTCGAGAAACATGGTAAAAGGAATTTTATCGTCGGGCTTGTACTTGTTGAAATTGATATTGCGTGCGTAAAAAATAGCACTCAATACATCCTGTATGCAATCGGGTGTTTTAAAAACGCCGTTGTTGGTAACCGCCGTGTTTGTTTGCCGGTTAAAGGTTACATTTTCATATTTTTTGTAGCTGCCTTCATCTACGTTGCGGATAAATTTCAACGGCTGCATCGAAGCAGTATCCATATACGTTTCATACTTGTCGCGAACGCGGAAGAAACTATCGTAGAAGCTATACGTTTTGCCCTCACCGGTGATATGGTACACGGGGCGGTTGTTCAAACGTTCAGGGGTAATCGTAAAACTGGCTTCGCCGGCAGCAATGTAAACCCCCAGGGTGTAGTAAACGCGGAAAACACTGGTTTCGCCCGCCTGGAAAGCCGTGTTGCGAATACCGCAAAATTCATCGTCGGCATTCAGGGCCAGCGATGTTGCCAGCAAGAGGGTTATTAACAGGGGTCGTTTCATTTATCCGAAAATATTTTTAAGCCTACAAAAAACAAGCTGCCTGCCAGGGCCGGCAACAGCAAATTCACTAACCAGATACCGCTTGCGGCACCTATAATTCCAAAGCTATTACTGCTCACAAGGCCAAATAACATCAGGCTTACCTGTCCCCTCAATCCCAGCTCGGCCAGTGCGATGGTTGGCGTAATGGCGAGAACGAGGTATAAAACCGAAATCAGCCAAAAGCAATGCCAAACGCTCCCTTCAACACCAAACACCTGTAACAACAAGATATACTGAAAAACAAAAATCAAATAACGTGTAAAAGAGAGGCTGATTGTTCTTAACAAAATTGTAACAGGCAATTCCTCGATTATCCTGATATGTGAAAGAAGGCGTCCTGCCCTGGGAATATGCTCTATCCATCCCACAACCCGTGAAAGATTGAGGTACAGCAATGCCAACACCACTGTTACCAGCGTACTTCCCCATAGCAAGACTTTGATCCAAATAGCGTACTGCGCTGCAAATTGACCGGCCACCGGGTTCGATGATAAAAAGAACAAGCCTCCCATTCCCATCAGCAAGGTGACCAGTACCTGGCTGAAACTTCCAATAACGGTCAGCGAAAGTGCTTTCCAGCGATGTCCATCCTGTACAAATGCCACCCTGCCACCATATTCTCCTACCCTGTTGGGTGTATTCATGGAAAATGCCAGTCCGGCCAATACAGCACGAAACGATAACAGAACAGATATCCGCTCCAAAGGTTTGAGCAAAACCTGCCACTTGCGGGCTTCAATTCCCCAATTAACCGGCACCAAAAAAAGTGTCAGGTAAAACTTCCAGGCCTGTGGCCCGGTAAGGGAATGCCGTAGCGCCTGTATGGCGTCCTGCAAATGGGGCTGACTTTTAACCTGGTGATAAATGGAAACGGAGAACCAAACAAACAAGACCGGACCAACTCCGTAGTTGATCAGTAATTTGATATTTTTGTTCTTTACAAACACGCTGTTCAAAAATACAGTTCCTTTTTGCATACACCCGCTAAAATAATTCTTGGTATTGACCCTGGCACTGTAGTATTGGGCTACGGACTTATTGCAGTACGCGGGCAACAGGTGGAGCTGATAGCGATGGATGTTTTGAAATTGGGAAACAAGAAAGACATTTACGAGCGGCTGGAAATCATTCATACAACAGTATCACAACTGATCCGGCAGCATAAACCGGCCCTGTTCGCGATTGAAGCGCCCTTCTTTGGCAAGAACGTGCAAAGTATGCTCAAGCTTGGGCGTGCACAGGGGGTGGCCATTGCAGCGGCTATGCAGGGTGGTATTCCGGTGACGGAATATTCACCCAAGAAAATCAAGCAATCGATTACCGGTAACGGCAATGCAGGAAAGGAACAAGTATGGAAGATGTTGCAACACATCCTGCAACTGCAACAGACTGATATCCGCTACTTCGATGCATCCGATGCATTGGCGGTAGCGCTTTGTCATCACTTCCAGACTAATTCCGGATTGCAAGTCGCAGGTAAAAAAACCAACAATTGGGAGCACTTTATTGCCCAAAATCCCGGACGCGTGAAGAAATAAAAACGAAGAAAATGAATATTGCCGGTGAACAAACTGTTTGCGCTGCTATCTAAAAACCCAAACCCCCTACAACCCGACATGAGTTCTGCTTGTGTCAGCCAACTTAAAACTTATAACTCCTCAAGAATCTTCCGCTGCACCTCAGCCAGTTCTTCTTTGGACAAAACGAGCTTTGGCCGGGTAAAATTCAAGTCATCGGCACTGTCAATGGGGATGAGGTGCAGGTGGGCATGTGGGACTTCCAGGCCTACTACGGACAATCCGCAACGGTTGCAGGGAAACGCTTTTTCAATAGCCTTTGCAATAGGTTGCGCAAAAAGCAACAGCCGCGATAAATATTCTTCTCCCAAATCGAAAAACTTATCCGTCTCTGTTTTGGGCACTACCAACGTATGTCCCTCGCGCATGGGCGCGATGTCCAGGAATGCAAAGAAATACGCGTCTTCTTTGATTTTAAATGAGGGGATTTGTCCGGCTATAATTTTTGAAAAGATGGTCATACGATGGTTGTTCTGTTCTTCGTAAAGATAGGCCGCAGCTCATAAAAAAAGACCGGCAAGCCGGCCTTCGCAAAAGGGCAAAATTTTATATCAGGCGGTAATATTGTCCACTTTCAATTTCAGTACACCGGCGGGCACCTGCACGTCTACCGTATCTCCCACGATCTTCCCGAGCAAAGCCTTACCAATCGGAGAAGTGACAGATATTTTGCCCTGCTTCAGATCGGCTTCTTTTTCAGATACGATTTGATAACTCACCTGCTTTTTCGTACCAAGGTTGGTGAGTACAACCTTAGTAAGAATGCTTACTTTACTGGTATCGATGGTATTGGTATCTACGATGCGTACATTGGCAAGATCAGCTTCCATTTTTTTCAGCCTCGCTTCCAGCAGGCCCTGCGCTTCTTTTGCTGCGTCGTATTCTGCGTTCTCCTTAAGGTCGCCCTTTTCCCTGGCCTCGGCAATCGCCCTGGAGGCGGCCGGACGGTCAACTGTTTTCATACGCTGCAGCTCTGCTTTCATTTGCTCCAGCGTTTCCTTGGTCACGTAAATAACTTCACTCATAACAAACTTTGATTCGGGTGAACAGAAAAAAATAACAACGCCCCAGCTTGAACTGAAGCGTTGCTATTTGAACAAAGATACAGATTTTGATTCAACACATCGGTTTTGACCGAAAACAGGGGCTTAAATCCGCGTTAAAGGAGGCTACTCTCTAACAAAGTGAAATTCATAGGTAAATCCACCCGATGTGTACGCCGCAGCAAAGCTATTGCCACCATTGAAATCACAATCTTCAAAAAGCCAGTCGGCAGCCGGGTGCT
Source organism: Bacteroidota bacterium (assembly GCA_028876035.1). GTDB lineage: Bacteria > Bacteroidota > Bacteroidia > Chitinophagales > Chitinophagaceae > JACMLD01. The sequence goes on along the minus strand of JAGWTK010000084.1, from coordinate 3,903 downwards.
GGTTACCGGCTTCATATAAACTAAGCGCCAATACCTGGTGGTAGCCTTCGGTATAATGCCCGTAGCCATCGTAATACGCACTGGTAACAGGATAAAGATTCCAGCTACCATATAAGTCACCCAGCGCATCGTGGTACGAAATATTGCCATTGCTTTTAAAATAGAAGGTGCCACTTTCATAGCCGGTGCTGATCGTTTGCCACCGGTACCCATCGTAACGCGAAACGCTTTCCAGGTACCAGGTTCCGCTGAGGGGTGTTCCGCTGGTGACAACGAATTTGCGGCAGGAGCTGGCCAGCATGATTACCGATGCAGCCAGCAAGAGGAGGAGTAGATTTCTTTTCATAACAGGGTGTTTACACCAACCTATTAGAAAACTGTACCGGTTCCCGCGAATTCGATGCTGCTGTAAACTGTTTGCAGAAATTTATACAAAGGCCTTGCTAAATGTGCGGGGTGCATTAAACCCGGAAGGCCCCGGGATATCGAAACGGGCTTCATGAAGAAAATCGACCTGGCACCTCACGCACCGAAGAACATCTGCTATATGCCTAACTTATCCAACACCACTTTTGCCATTTTATAAAATGCCTCGTGGCTGTAACCGGCTATATGTGGTGTTACCATTACATTCGGTTGAGCCAACAGCCAGCCAAGCTGATCGCGTTGTTCCGGCGAATACGACTCCAGCTTTTCATTCTCGAGTACATCGAGGCCAATACCCGCAATTTTCCCCGTCTGCAGGGCGCGGATGACGGCAGCTGTATCATGGACTTTGCCCCGCGATGCATTGATCACCCAGGGCTTTTGTTGCAGCATCGAAAAAAATGCATCGTTGGCCATATGCTTTGTTTCCTCCGTTAATGGCACATGAAAGCTGATGACATCGGCATAACGGCATAGCTGTTCGAGACTGGCTTCTTTTATATATCCTTTGGCAAAACCAGCTTTGTATTTATCATAAGCCAGCACCGTAACGTCGAACGATGCGAGCAGTTTGGCAAAAGCACCCCCGGTATTGCCAAAACCAATGATGCCTACTGTTTTGCCGGTAAGCTCTGTGGCCCTGTTTTCATCGCGCACCCATTTTCCCTCCTGCAGTTCTGCCATGCTTTTTTTGAAGTGGTTCATCAGTGCCAGCACCATGCCCAGCACCTGTTCCCCTACTGCATTGCGGTTTCCTTCCGGACTGCTTTCGCACCGGATTCCTTTTGTTGCTGCAAACGCAGTATCGATTAGTTCCATACCGCTGCCAAGACGACCAATCCATTGCAACTGGCTGGCCTTTTCCAGTAATGGCTTATCTATTTGAAGCCGGGTCGTTACGATGAGGCCGGTTGCCTCTGTGATTTTTTCGCTGAGTTCCTGGTAGGTTATCTGTGGCAGGTAGTCGGGCTGATACCCTGCTTTTGTAAGCCGATCGATCAGGTATTCGTGTACTTTGGCGGTAATGATCACTTTTCTCATAACTATCCTCTCATTTGGTAGGTCAGGGCAGCAAAATCGGCCACCGTCAGTTGTTCAGCACGCTGGTTGAATATCGCGGCTTCCAGTACAGCCGGTTCGAACAAGGCCCGCACGGCATTGCGCAATGTCTTACGCCGCTGGTTAAACGCTGTTTTCACCAGCAGGAAAAATTTACGTTCCGAGTCCATGGGCACGAGTTCCTTTTTTGGCAACAACCGGATGACCGCGCTTTTTACTTTCGGCGGCGGGTTGAAGGCCTGCTCGCTCACTTCAAACAGGTATTGGGTGTCGAAGAAAGCCTGTACCAGCACGCTGATGACGCCATAGGTTTTACTGCCGGACGCTGCCACGATCCGTTGTGCCACTTCCTTTTGAAACATCCCAACCATGCATTCCGTTTGTGTGCGCCATTCGAGTATCTTAAAAACAATCTGGGTAGAAATATTATACGGGAAATTTCCCACTACAGTAAAATTTCCTTCGAAAGGAGGATCAATATCGAGGAAACTTTTGTGAATTATCTTCCCGGTCAATGCAGGATAGGTTTGCTGCAGGTACAGCACTTTTTCATCGTCTACCTCCACACATTTTAGATCAATATTTTGAATCGCGAGCAGGTGTTTGGTAAGCGCACCCCCACCGGGGCCCACTTCCAGCAATTGTTTGAAAGGATGATCCTCCAGCGCTGCTACAATTTTGCGGCAGATGTTTTCATCGCGCAGAAAATGCTGGCCCAACGACTTTTTGAGTGTGTACATCGGCTGTAAAAATACGGTTCAGCCGGTGAAAGCAGAGCGACTTGTTTTTTGCTGCCAAAAAATTACCGCGCGCTCTTCCTCCAAAATCATAATTTCAACGTCCGCTTCAATGGATTTTTGTATTTCTGCATGCACAAACCTTTCTCACAACCGGCCTTTATGCTGTTCCTGTTTGCCATACTGTTCGTGGCCAGTTCCATGATGAGCAGTTCGAACCAGGGACCAACCGCTATTGCAAAAAATTACTACCAGTCCCGCGCCTCCCTGCTCGCGGCTGAATTGAGCCGGCTTCACAACGATATCAGGAGCAACCACCCTTTAAAAACAATCCAGCGCGATTTTCTCTCCAGCAGACTTGCCTATAAAAAGATAGAACTTTTCATTGGCTATTACCAGGACGGCGACGAGCCACGTTTCAATGGCGTACCGACGGGTTTTATTGAAGAAGAAGATCCCGATGCTTACCAGGAACCGCAGGGGTTTCAAATGATCGAAACCTTTCTCTTTCCGGGTTATGATGCTGTACAAAAGGATTCGCTGTTATATTTCTCCGGCAAGTTAATGACCATGGCGCAGGGCATATCGCGCAATACGACTGCCCTCAACGCCGATCGATACCTGCCAGACGCAATAATGGAAGAACTGTACCGCATCATTACCCTTGGCATCACCGGGTTTGATACCCCTTTATCTCCCAACGCGATTCCCGAAGCGGCGGCTGCACTGGAATCTGTGCGCTTCGTAATTAATTGTTACCGTATCCCCATGCAAACAGCAGGGATACACGTTGAAGAAGTTTTGCAGCTGATTGACCAGTCGATTGTGTATTGCAGGACGCATCCTGCGTTTGCCGGTTTCAACCGGATGCAGTTTATCCGGAACTACCTCAATCCTGTTTGTGAATGGTGGGGCAAAACAATGAAGCAACTTGGCTACCCGGAAAATCCCTCGCGTTACACATTGATCAGGAAAGCCGGCAGCCTGTTTCGCAACGGCAGTTTGCGTGCAGACGCTTACCTCGGTGATGATCGATTTACTCCCCTCCGGGCAGCACTCGGTAAAAAACTTTTTTACGAACCACTCCTGTCCGCATCGGGCCGGCGTTCCTGCGCAGGTTGCCATCAGCCCGATAAAGCTTTCACAGATGGATTGCCTACTGCACTGCAGTCAGACGAGCACTCCCCGCTCCCACGCAATACCCCAACACTCTGGAACGCAGCGCTCCAGCACAATCTCTTTCATGACAGCCGACAAACGTCGATGGACAGGCTCGTGACGGAAGTGTTGAGCAACGAAAAGGAAATGAACAGCGGATCAGAAAAAGCCATTGAAAAAATTATTACTGACACAGCGTATGCCGATCTTTTCAGGAGGGCGTATGGCGAAACGAATCACCCATTTTCAGCCAGCAATGCCGTCAATGCCATTTCCATGTACCTGCGAACGCTGGTCAGCTACAATGCCCCCTTCGATCGGTACATGCGCGGTGATAACAGGGCGATGAGTTTATCTGCCATAAATGGATTTAATCTTTTCGCGGGTAAAGCAAAATGTGCTACCTGCCACTATATTCCGTTTTTCAGTGGTTCCAAACCACCGTTATGGTACTACCAGGAATCGGAAACCATCGGTGTGCCTGCAGCGCCATTGAGCGATCCCGCGAAAGCAGATCCTGATC
>JAGWTK010000606.1 GCA_028876035.1 Bacteroidota bacterium | reverse complement strand
CCGGCACCAATGATGAAGAGACCGCAGATGTGATCAATTATGTCCGCAATAGCTGGGGCAATAAAGGTTTGCCGGTAAAGCCAAAAGAGATACAGCCTGCACTGAAGGTTGTTGTCAAAGGATTTCAGTCGTATTAAAATTGTAAAGGCGCAAGCGTCCCGCTTGTGTCTTCCTTACCAAGCGTCCCGCTTGTACTATCAACGCAACTATTGATAAAAAAAAGAACAACGCTTCCTGGCATTCGCCAGGGACACCCCTCTTGTGCTATTTATTCTCCAACTGGCATCGAATAAAAAAAGCCACTACCCGCTCATCACAGGAAGTAGCTTTTTTGTGTTACAGGTTTTCTACAAACAACTCATCGTTGTATTCCAGGCATCACTGGTACCGTTCACCGAAGTTTCTACCAATAGCAGGTAGATATTGGTACTCTTCGTAAAATTTAAGGTGCCGGAAGTAGGCGTATTGATCGACATGCCCCAGGGACCGGAATAATTCGCAAATCCCATCCAGCCAGAGGTGGCTACCAATGCACCGGTGGCAGCGTTGTATACCGTGAACCGGTTGGGTACATCGTACGACTGCAAACTAAGCCGGATGGTGTGTCCCGTTACTGCAGCGGTTACATTAAGCGTGTCTTTCACATAGGCATGATAGCCGTTGACGCCCCATGATCCGCTGAGCGATCCGCTGCAACCAATGCTGCGGAGGTTTTCCGGGTTGATCATACGATTGCCGGCCTGGTTGGCGGCTGCCTGCTCTGCGGCTGTATTGTGTTCAAGGGTGGGGGGATCGGGTGTAAAGTTGAGGGGAGTAAGATCATCTGTTTTTGCATTTTGGTCAGATGAAGGCTGCGATTTGTTGCAATTGATAAGCAACATGAGCAGGAGGATAGTGCCGAACAGCGTCAGCAGTGTGTGGTTCTTTTTCATGATGGAAGCGTTTAGTGAAATTTAAATGTCGGGCTTTTTATCATGAAGGATCACCGCTTAAGGGTTAATACATTCATCCTCAGGGAATGCCCTGAGAAGGGGATTACATGAAATTTCTGCCGAGCTGAAAGATATACCTGTAAGAGGCATATTGTTTTTTTGCGCAAAAAAAGGGAAGCATCTTTTGGTTTTATTCTCTTCCCCATTAGTCCGCCGACAATTGAATATTGCCGCCAATTTTTATTAATAACCAATGCATGAGTTTAGTCATTGATTTATTGCTATAGCTCGGAGGTGGTAGCCCTGTCCCCGTCGGCATAATTATGCCGTCAAAACAACACAAAATTTGGGTTTTTAAAATAGTGCTTCGAAATAGTTAGCAACGACCTTGCAGCAGGCTTTATCATTAATCATTAAACCTTTCCTTTATGAAAAAAATGTTGTGCTACGTGATGTGTTTTGTTTTTGTTTTTGCATGTAAAAAGGCAGATAAGGAGGCTGCGCTATTAGATAAAGACAATGCCGATATGCTGCAGTCAGCGCGGGAATACTTTGAGAAAAGCGTGCAGCCAGTCACCAATGGGAACGCAAACATTAATTCGCCGCTTTCAAAAGTCAACAAGCTGCCGCAATGGGATCATGCTACTGTCGTAAAAGAATCCGGCAACACAGTGCTCGTTGTGCCATTGCAATATGATAGGAGAATTACGGCAAATTCCAGCATGGCAAAGGGTCACGAGTTTTCACTTGAATCAATATCGACGTTGCGAATAGCAAAGGAGCCAGCTGGCTTTCGAACAGAAATCGTCGTCATGCTGCCCGATACAGGTTATCAAAGCGGTGTGTCGAAAAAATTTAGTGGTATTACACTGCGTTCAGATTGGTCGGGCAAACGGATTGCAGCAAGCATTTCGGGACCAAATGGCACGCATGCTTTAGCAGACGGAAATCAGCCAGGTGTTAGTCAGAAATTATCCGGAGATGGCTGCGCCGTCATCAATTGGTACGATTGCGGTAGTATTGATAATGGCGTGGGTACTGATTGCGTTTTCCTTTACACTGAGTTTGTCGGTTGTGGCGTAGATGTAGATCTTCCGCCAACCGGCTCCGGAGGCGGCGGTTCGACAGTTACCAGTGATGTTGATATTTGTAACCAGACTCAGTTTGCCCATTTCAATAATCAGGTTAGCGGAAGTCTCGCTGCCGCACAAGATCTTACCTTTAATCTGACACAGGCTGACCCGTTTACGAAAAGAAAGGATTTCTTTTGGACCTGCTTTCTTGGTGCAGGGGGAGGCTGGCGTCTAAAATCGCATGAAATCGGATATGTAAAACTGATCAATCCGTCAACCAATACCTGGGCATGGAAGTCGCTGACGCATGATGGCATTTCCATGTCGGGAACAGCTCCGCTAGGTACAAGCGTGACTTTCACACAAGGTACGGGTATCCCTAGTTTTACACCAGA
>JAGWTK010000605.1 GCA_028876035.1 Bacteroidota bacterium | reverse complement strand
GCTTCGTTTAATTTCTGCAGGCATGCCTGTGTATCCATCGCAGCAAACCTGCTATGGTGCTGCCAGCTTTGATACACTTCATTCAGCAAAAAAATATCCTGCTCGTCATACGCAAGCTGATGGGTGTAGGATACGAGCGCTGATGCTACACTGGCCGGGTCGAAAAGAATGCCGTTCGGATTCTGCAGCACCCGGAATTTCAATTCCTGTAGTTTATTACCGATATGTTCCGTAAAGCAGGACCCAATCAGCAATATTTGATCCTCGTAACTGAGCGGCTTTGGCAGCCTGGGTATCGTGATGGGCAGTTGAAACTCCATGTATAAAGGTTAAAAGCTCAGCAGCAGGTGCTCTTTTTCGGGCAATTGCTGCCATTGCATGATAAGTTCCTGTAAACGCTTCCTGATTTTATCGGCTTCTTCCACGGAAAGCTGTGGTGGCGATACGTCCAGGTTCATTTGACGGAATGAAGCAGCAAGTACCTGGTTAAAATTGTCGACACGACCCTGGGTCAGCTCCATCAGGAATAAATTCGCCATACTCTCTGCATACCAACCTTCGTCAGTAACGCGCATGGACAAACGCTTTTCCCTGTCTTCAAAATCGCGGATTTGCATACCGCCGTTAATCATCCCCAGGAAAGCCGTGCGGTAGCCAAGGGTCGATTCGATAGCGTAATGGCTCAGGTCGTGCTGCACAAAATACGGGCTTGCGCGCATCCAGGTTACCGAGCCATCGTCGCGCTGGTAGCTGATGCTGTGTTCCCCCGCTGTATTTTTTGTAAACTTGATTTCCATCAGGCAAAAAGCTTTGTGGCGGTTTGTATGGCTAACAAGAGCGAATCATCGTTTATGCCAGCAAGAAGGTTACGCTGCCTGAGCCAGCCAATCATTTTTTCGGTGTCCATATTACCCACCAGTTCATTGCCGGCCATCGGACACCCGCCTACACCTTTGAGCGCTCCGTCAATTCTTTTACAGCCTGCATTGATGGCTGCTTCGAGTTTGGCTTCCCAGTTCAATGGCGTTGAATGCAGGTGTACGCCGATTTCGCAGCCGGGCAGGGCGTCGATAGCGGCTTTTGTGAGCTCGTTCACCTGCACTGGCGTTGCGAGTCCAACCGTATCCGCCAAGGAAATAATCCGGATTCCATAGCTGGCAAGCAAACCTGCTTTGTCAATAACCAGTTGCGGTGAGTAATCATCCCCGTATGGATTGCCAAATCCCATGGAAAGGTATACAACCAGTTCCCTGTCTGCCCTGCGACAGCGTTCAAGAATCGCGCTTACGCGGTCAAGTCCCTCTGCGATAGAAGCATTTGTATTGCGTTGCTGAAAAGTTTCCGAAACAGATAAAGGAAACCCGAGATAGTCAATCGCTTTGAATTGCAATGCCTGTTCTGCGCCCCGTTGGTTGGCTACGATGGCAAGCAGCCTGCTGTCACCCGGTTTGGGCCCGATCATCGAAAGCACTTCGGCCGTATCGGCCATCTGGGGAACTGCTTTGGGTGAAACAAAACTACCAAAGTCGATCGTGTCAAAACCCACCCGCAACAATTGGTTGATGTATTCGGCCTTTTCCCGAGCAGGGATGGGGTGTGGCCATCCCTGCATGGCATCGCGCGGGCATTCGATGAGTTTCACCATGGCACAAAATTACAGGAAACTAGCAGCAGCCAAACAGGTGAGTCTGTCAAGTTGTGTTAGAATAACTTGCCAATCCCGATAAAAGCTGTAATCTTGAATATGCACTTCTTCGCAAGGCAATAAGCATCAGCATTGGCTCTGTTTAGCAGCATGATCTCCCCTGCCCGGTTACAGCCCTAAATCCATTGCTATGTTTTTGTTCCACCACATTCGGAAGGTCGTATTATTAATGGAATGTTGTATTCTAACGGGCGCACTGAAAAGTCAGCCCTATATTGATGTTGTCAATACACGTTATACAGCAAGTCCGGATACCCGTCTTATTTTTCCTGTGAGCCGCCCAACGGCGCTGAACTATTTCAATTTTTCGACCACGCTGCCACTGTTTCTTAAGAACAAGAAAGATGCAATTATCCTGAGTCCTTATTATGAACAATGGTTTAGCCAGATAAGGGGCAATGATAGTCTGCAGAGCCGCCACCAGGGAATGATACTGCCGGTTTCGCTCCTGTACAATATCCCCTCTTCGCGCTGGGGTTTGTTACTAACACCCATTGTTCGAATCAACAGTTACGATATGGGGCAGTTGAAAAAATGGCAGTTCGGCGGGGCATTGATAGGATCCTGTAAAACGACGAATGGTGTATTAACCTATAAGTTTGGGATTTATCTGAACGGCGAATTCTTCGGACTGTTTGTAATGCCATTGTTGGGAATCGACTGGCAAATCAATAAGAAAACCAACTTGTTTGGTGT
>JAGWTK010000604.1 GCA_028876035.1 Bacteroidota bacterium | reverse complement strand
GGCTAACTGCAAGATGCAGATACCCCTGCCGCCAAACCCAGCCTTTCTTCAAGGCAAGCAGTTACACATGCGCAACTTTAAACATTAAACCTTCAACATTAAACATCCTTGGCGAAACCCCACTTAATAACGTACATTCAATTAACAAAATGAACCAGTATGCCCAAGTATGCGCTCTCTGTTAACGGCAAGACATTGTCGGCCGAAGCAGATGCAGACACACCATTGTTATGGGTGTTGCGCGATCATCTTAATCTCGTAGGAACAAAATTTGGTTGCGGGGTTGGACAGTGCGGTGCCTGTACCGTGCACTTTAATGGTAATCCCATTCGATCTTGTTCTATACCAGTGTCTGCTGTTGGCAATAATAAGATTGTAACAATTGAAGGCTTAAGTGAAAACGGCGATCATCCTTTGCAAATGGCGTGGAAAGAGCTGGATGTATCACAATGCGGCTATTGCCAGGCCGGACAACTGATGGCAGCTGCAGCATTGTTAAAGCAAACACCGAATCCAACCGATCAGCAAATAGACGCGGCTATCACCAATATTTGCCGCTGCGGAACACAGGTAAGAATAAGAAAGGCGATCCACCGGGCCGCCCAACAAGTTCATGCTAAATAAAATTTTTATGGAACCAATGGTTTCGAGAAGAAGATTCCTCAAAGTATCTGCGCTGGCAGGCGGCGGTATGTTGCTGAGCTTTTCATTTCCGGGAAGTGTAGAGGCAACCAATCTTGTAAGCGATGCCGTTTTTTCTCCCAATATGTTTATCACGATTGCGGCAGATGGTACCGTTTTTCTCCAGGCGCCGAATCCTGAAATCGGACAAGGCGTTAAAACATCGTTGCCTTTGATCGTGGCGGAAGAACTTGGGGTGGACTGGCGAAAAGTAAAAGTAGAACTCGCACCGCTCGATAGTAAGTTCGGAAGACAGGTAGCCGGTGGAAGTGGTTCTGTTCGCGGAAGGTATTCGGCGTTGCGCACGGCTGGTGCAACAGCCAGGGAAATGCTGATTGCTGCAGCTGCACAAACATGGAATGTACCTGCAGATGAATGCCATGCGGAAGACGGTTTCGTCATCCACACAACAACCGGCAAAAAGCTTGGATTTGGTGAACTCGCATCGAAAGCCGCTACGCTGGAGCCTCCGAAAGAACCAAAATTGAAAGACCCGAAAGATTTCAAATTTATCGGCACCCGCGTGCAGGATGTTGATGCCGGGAAGATTGTCACCGGTCAACCACTTTATGGTATCGATACACGCCGCGAAGGTATGCTGTTTGCCATGGTGGCGCGCCCGCCGGCCTATGGTAAAACCCTTGGTATGGTAGATGACACAGCAGCCAGGAAAGTGAACGGCGTAAAGGATGTCATCAAACTGAAAAATTCAGTAGCGGTTATTGCCAACTCCACCTGGGCGGCCAAAAAAGGCAGAGATGCACTCGTAATCCAATGGAACGCGACCGATAAACTGGAAAATTCCGCAGATCATTTTACTGCGTTTCGATCGATGCTGGACAAAGGCGCTTCCTCCCATGCGAGAAACGATGGTGATGTAGATGCTGCAAAGCAATCAGCAGTAAAAATCCTGGAAGTTTTTTACGACATACCCACGCTGTCGCACGGACAAATGGAGCCGCTCAATTTTTTTGCGGACGTACGCGATGGTAAAGCAGATTTGTTCGGACCTACGCAGGTACCCGATGATGTAAGAAAACAGGTGTCGGAGCAACTTGGTATTCCCACCGATAAAATTACGCTCGGCATGCCACGGCAAGGCGGTGGGTTTGGAAGAAAGCTGATGACCGATAATGGCGTTGAAGCTGCTCTGATCTCAGCCGCTGCTAAAGCCCCGGTGCAAGTACAATGGACGCGTGAAGATGATATGCAAAATGATTTCTACCGCCCTGCAGAAATGTACCGGTATCGCGCAGCGCTGTCGGCCGACAAACTGGTCGCCTGGCACCAGTCGGGTGTTGGTATTGGTCGCGCGCTTAGGGGTGATAGTTATGTAGCCGGTGCATTGGAAAATTATCGGTCGGAGGGGCAGGGATTGACCAGCAATACACCTACCGGATGGTGGCGTGCGCCGGGAGCAAACACGCTGGCTTTTGCTGCGGAAAGTTTCATGGATGAAGTGTGCACCGAATTAAAAAAAGATCCGGTGGCCTTCCGCCTTGAGCTGTTTAAGAAGGCAAAAGAATCACCGGTGGGACGTATTCAGTACGACCCGGCGAAATACAGTGCGGTGGTAGAGCTGGTGGCAAAAATGGCTGACTGGGGTATAAAAAAGCCGGGGGTTTTCCGCGGGTTCTCCACCTGGTTTTCCTTTGGATCTTATGCCGCGCAGGTCGTGGAACTTACAATGACGAATGGCAAGCCAAGGGTAAGCAAGGTAT
>JAGWTK010000083.1 GCA_028876035.1 Bacteroidota bacterium | reverse complement strand
ATTGCCTGTATTTTGTGCCACAATTGAAAAACAAAGTCTTTGCCGATCCCGATCTCCTGTTCAAAGGTTTGTATGCGATCAGTGAAGCCAACCAGGGAAATCAATCCTGACAAATGAAATGGAATCCCGTCTTTTTTCTGATCTCGGTGTTTGTTGTAGCGCTGTCCCTGTATGGGTGCGACAACGAACCGAATACTGTTCCCGATCTAAAGGACAAACGCACTGCCATGGAAGAAGGACATGGGATTGAGAGTTATCTAAGCCAGGGGGGAAAGGTAAAAGGAAAATTGACCGCACCGGTGATGCTGCGCTATCATGGGAATAGCAATAACGACAGCGCCTATGTGGAGTTCCCGAATTCCTTGCATGTGGATTTTTTCAACGATTCCCTTGTAAAAGAGAGTCAGCTGGACGCTAAATACGGGAAATACCGCGAATGGGAGAATAAAGTTTTCCTGAAAGACAGTGTCGTTGTCATCAATGTGCTGAAACACGATACCCTGCGCTGTGAAGAGCTCTGGTGGGATCAGAACCAGCACAAGTTCTATACGAATAAGCCTGCCCGTTATAGCCAGCACGATAAGTTTGTTAACTACGGCCGCAATGGCCTGGAAGCAAAACAGGATCTCAGCGACCTCGTCTTCTATGATAACAGCGGCACCCTGCCCGTTCCCAGGGACAGTGCCAATGCCGTGAAAGACAGCCTTAGCACAACCGCTCCACCCGCCGATTCTGCCAAAAAGCACTAATGAACGCCTCCCTTTTTGTTGAGCCTGGGCTTGCCTGCCTAAAAAATTAATTAAACGTTTGTTTAATATTAAACAAGTGTTTAACTTTGCGGTTCTTTCAGCTTACACCATATGACCGACAAGAAACAACACATTCTGGAACACGCTTTGGAACTGTTTGCCGAAAAAGGGTTTGAGGGGACTTCGATCCGTGACCTGGCCGCCCGCGCGGACGTAAACGTTGCCATGGTGAATTATTATTTCGGGTCGAAGGAGAAACTCTTCGAGCAGCTCGTGGCGCACAAGGCTGCCTACGCCAGGGTAGCCCTGGAGGAACTCGCTAATAACCCGAACTATTCAGAAATAGAAAAAGTGGATATGATCATCGATAATCATATCAAAAAATTATTCGGTAACCGGAAGTTTCACCGCGTCCTGCACCAGGAGCTCATGCTGAGTCAGCGCGAAGCCCTGCAGGCGGCCATCGTAGAAATTATCTACCCCAACAGCCTTATTATGCGCGGTGTGATCGAGAGTGGCATGAAAAGCGGCTTGTTTAAAAAAGTAGATGCGCCCCTGGTCATTGCCACCATCACCGGTACCATTAACCAGGTGTTGCTCTCAAGGAGGATGTGCAATAAACTCCTCAATAAGGATGAGGCCTATGTGCCCTATGATGATACCCGGTTCGCAAAACGGCTGGCTGATCACCTCAAACAAATGATCCGTGCGCATTTATTGAAATAAGCATACAATACAATCAAAACAATACAGCAAGATGGAAAATCAGGAACAAGTAAAAAAGAAATCCCCGGTGCGTTTTATCGTATTGGGGGTGGTGTTGATCGCAGCCGCCATCTACGGCTATAAAAAGATCTCGTTTGCGATGGCGCACGAAACAACAGATAATGCACAGGTAGAGGCGCAGATTTCGCCGGTATTGCCCCGTGTGTCGGGTTATGTGAAATCGATCGCTGTCAACGATTACGATTCCGTTAAAAAAGGACAATTGCTGGTGGAGCTTGATGACGAAGAGTTACAAACGCAGCTGGCACAGATGGAAGCCGATTACAAAGTGGCTGAAGCAGAAATCGCCAATGCGCGCGCGGCACTGAACAATTCAGTGGTGTCTATCCGCTCCAACAAAGGTGATATTTCCCTGAGCGATGTGAAAGTGCAGCAGGCGCAGGACGATTACAACCGTAATAAAAACCTGTTTGCCGACCAGGCCATTACGAAGAAGCAACTGGACGACAGCCGGTATGCGCTTGAGCAGGCAAAGCAACAGGCCAGCAACAGTGAAAGCGAGCTGAATACGGCGCAGAGCCGGATTTCGATATCACAGTCGGCCATTCAACGTGCCGAAGCGCAGCTGGGTGTGAAAAAGGCGGTGATAGAACAGCAAAAACTGAAACTCTCGTACACAAAAATTTATGCACCGCAGGATGGTAAGATCGGCAAACGCAATATTGCTACCGGCCAGTATGTGCAGGCAGGCAGTCCGCTTTTTTCGATCGTGAGCGACAGCACTTATTGGATCGTCGGCAACTTTAAGGAAACCCAGGTGCGCAAGTTTCATCCGGGGCAGGAAGCGGAGATTGAACTGGACGCCTATCCCGACCAGAAGATCAAGGGCACGATAGAGAGTGTGAGCGACGCTACGGGTGCGAAATTCTCCCTGCTGCCACCAGACAATGCCAGCGGCAACTTCGTGAAAGTAACACAACGCGTGCCGGTGAAGATCAATATCAACAATGTTTCCCAACTGAAAAACATCTTACGGGCAGGCCTCAGCGCTTATGTTGTAGTGCCTGTTAAATAAATTTCATTATGGCAACTCCCAGGGGTTTTGCGCGGGCCATTATTGTGCTCACGACTGTTTCGGCGGCCATCATGGAACTGATCGACACGTCTATTGTAAACGTGGCGCTCACCGACATGAGCGGAAGCCTCGGCGTGAGCATCGAGGATATTAGCTGGGTGATTACATCGTACGCCATCGCGAATGTGATTATCATTCCACTGACCGGTTTCCTTGCTGAATATTTTGGCCGCAAGAATTATTACATCGTATCGATGGTGATTTTTACCATCGCGTCGTATTTGTGCGGACAGTCCACCAGTCTGATTGAAATTATCATCTGGCGGTTTATACAGGGTGTTGGCGGTGGTGCCCTCCTGTCTACCTCACAGGCCATCCTGTTTGATGCCTTCGAACCACAGGATCGTCCGATCGCTTCGGGCTTATTTGGGATGGGCATCGTGTTGGGGCCAACATTGGGTCCGACCCTCGGCGGATATATCATGGACCATTACCAGTGGCCCCTGATATTCATGATCAATATTCCCATTGGTATCATCGCCACACTGCTTTCGATCACCTTTATCGACAAGAAACCGGGCGAAGGCAAGAAAAAGAAGGGGATGCATATCGACTACAACGGTATTTTGTTGCTGATGGTAGGCATCGGTTGTTTGCAGTTCGTGCTGGAAAGAGGAGAATCTGAAGACTGGTTCGCCAGCAATGCCATTCGTATTTGTTCGGTGCTGGCACTGTTGGGCATCATTGCATTTATATGGTATGAACTGTCGATTAAAACACCGGCAGTGAACCTGCGGATTCTGAACAACCGGAACCTCGCGTTCACGACCATTTTTACTTTCGTCACGGGTTTTGGCTTATATACCTCCGTCTATGTGTTTCCGGTACTCGCGCAACGGGTGCTCGGCTATACACCATTGGAAACGGGACTAACCTTAATGGCGCCGACCATGATAACGGTGGTGCTCATGCCCGTTATCGGAAAAACCATGAGCAAAGGTGTTTCCCCTATTCCATTTGTGGTCGTCGGTTTCATATTGTTTGCCGGGTACGCGATCATGAGTTCGCAGGTGAGTCCCGATGTGAGCAAGGGCGACTTCTTCTTACCCTTTGCGCTGCGCGCAGTAGGTATGAGCATGGTACAACTTCCGCTGATCAACCAGGCAGTGGCGGGTTTAAGTCCCAAAGACTATGCGGCGGGTATCTCGCTTAATAATATGATCCGGCAGCTCGGTGGTGCCTTTGGTATTGCGCTTGCAAATAATTATGTAGCACACCAGTATAGTCAGCACCGGACGGACCTTGTGGCCAACCTTGCGGATGGCTCTGCAGCCCTCAGTAGCCAGCTGCATGGTGTTGCGTCGAACTTTATGG
Organism: Bacteroidota bacterium; assembly: GCA_028876035.1. Taxonomy (GTDB): domain Bacteria; phylum Bacteroidota; class Bacteroidia; order Chitinophagales; family Chitinophagaceae; genus JACMLD01. Next base: position 8,217 of record JAGWTK010000083.1, on the reverse strand, counting down.
CCCGGGGTGGTATCGATTCAGCAACGGCTATGAATAAAGCATACGGTGTTATCAATGCGAAGGTGGATATGCAATCGTACTACCTCTCTTACCTGGATACGTTTCGCCTGGTAGCCCTGTTTTTCATCCTGGTGATACCGCTGGTTTCGTTTTTGCGGGTTAAGAAAAAATCTGCCGCTGAAATGGCAGCTGCGAAGGCGGCGGTAGAAGAATCACATTAATATTAAATCAATTGAAATGAGAAAGATATTCTTACCTGTTTTCATCCTGGCACTGGCCGCTGGTGCGCAAGCACAAACCAGTGCGAACAGTGAATTGAAAACATTGATCAACCAATCGTTCAGTTATTTCCCCCGGATAAAAGAAGCGGAGAATGGGATCGAAACCGCCAAACAGCGGCTGGAAATTGCGCAGAACAACAAGCCGGTGATTGATGCCAATGCGAGTTATAATTTTGTAGAGCCCAAGATTACCCTTCCCCTGCAGGTGAATGGTAAAACGGAAAACTTCCAGTTTGCGCCGGTACATAATTTCAATGCCAATGTATCCGGTAACTATACGCTGTTTGATTTTGGCCGGCTAAAAGCCAATGTAGAGAAATCGAAAGATGACATCAAGTATGCGCAGCACAATGCTGATTATGCACGCGGCCAACTCGCCAGCCAAATCAGCAATATCTATTACAATATTATTTACTTCCGGAAAGCCATCGATATCGAGGATTCTGTACTGGCTTACCTGAACGAGAACAAGCGGGTTATCGACAGCAAGCTGAGAAACGGAGATGCCATCAAGCTGGACCTCCTGAGCCTGCAAACACAGATAGACGCTGAGCAAAACCGGAAAGTGGATTTGCAGAATAACCTGGCAAAGCAGGAGAATCTGCTCCAGTATACCACCGGCGCCTCCAGTACCAATGGAAATGCTTTTGATTTTGATTTGCCATTGAAAGAAGTCAATGAAGCATTGGCCAGCGCGCAGGTAAGCAATGCTGAATTCCTGCTGGCCAATGACCGCATTCAGCAGGCGAAAAATGAAATCGCCATTGCAAAACTGGGCACCAAGCCCTCGCTGAACCTTGGTGCGAATGCAGGTGTAAAGAATGGGTACGTGCCCAATGTAAATGAACCCCGTTTCAACTATGGAGCGGGTGTGGCATTTAGGCTGCCCCTTTACGATGGGGGTCGTACCAAACAACTGGTTAAGCTCAACGAAACCGTGCTCACACAGAACAGGCTGGCCATTGAAACGCTGAACAGCAATTTCAAACGCGATATTCAGCAAACCTTGATCGATATCCGCAGTAACCAGGAGCGTATCGGCAACACCGCTGGCCAGATTGAACAGGCCCAGACAGCGCAGGAACTTGCCGCGAGCCGCTACAAAAATGGCGTAGGTACCAACCTGGAAATTACCAATGCCAGCACAAACCTCGCCCGTGCGCGCTTCAGCCGCCTGCAATATGAATACCAGCTTTGTTTGGCCAAGCTGGAACTGGTAAGGTTGATGGGATACAAATACTGGTGAATGTAAGATGTAAGATATGTAGACGTAAGATATGGGTAGCACGCTACGGAACGTCTTTCCTGCGTCCCGATGCATCGGGAGAAATCTCAAATCCGGATACCAGTTTTTATTTGCCTGAAACTATCAAAATAAACAAGCCCCGGATAACTCCGGGGCTCAATGTTTTTTGTACGAAACCTCACCAATTTTTAGGTCATCATAGGTACAAAATTACATGGTCAGTTCAGCAGGATTTGGATTTTTAAAACGGACAATTTTGTTGACGATGATACCCGCTTTCTAAGGTTTCAAGGTATTGGTTTTAAATGGTTTTTACAGGACTTGGACTGTGTGTTCTTCAGGATTTGGATTCGTTCGGCTTTCAGGATTTGGATATTGGATGCCGATATCAATCATTCAACGATACAAACATACAATTCAACCAAGGCTGGTACAAGAGCACAAACGCCTCATTTTTTTTCTTCAGTATTTACATGCCTGATCGTAAGTTTACGAACCCTAAGCTTTGTACTAGTCCCCGATCTTATGACGCCCATCATAATCCGTCTCTTTTAGAGTTATAGTACGGATACTTTACTAATCGTATCCGCCTATTCAACCATTAATACCTTATTATGAAGTTTTTAAATAAGAACGTGTTTATCACCGGGGGAAGCAGGGGTATCGGCAAAGCCATCGCCCTTAAACTGGCCAGCGAAGGTGCGAATGTTGCCATTGCCGCCAAGACTGCTGAACCGAATCCCCGCCTGGAAGGGACGATTTTTTCAGCAGCGGAAGAGATTGACAAAGCCGGACCGGGAAAGGTGCTTCCCATTCAAGCCGACATTCGTTTCGAAGAAAGCATACAGGAATCGGTAGCAAGTGCCGCCAACGCTTTTGGGGGCATCGATATCCTCATCAATAATGCCAGCGCCATTAACCTGGCGCAGACGACAGAAACCGAATGGAAGCGATGGGAGCTGATGCATACTATCAATGTACGGGGCAGCTTCTTCACCAGCAAAGCCTGTATTCCTTACCTCAAAAAAGCACACAATCCGCATATCCTGAATCTTTCCCCGCCCATTAACCTGGATCCGGGCTGGTTTGCCAAACACCTAGCGTATACCATGAGCAAGTATGGAATGAGTATGGTGGTACTCGGACTGGCAGAAGAACTGAAAGGCGACCGCATTGCCGCCAATGCACTCTGGCCCAAAACCACCATTGCCACTGCTGCCGTACAAAACCTGCTCGGAGGCGATTTCCTCATGCAGCGCAGTCGTACCGCCGAAATTGTGGCAGACGCGGCGTTTTACATCCTGCAACGTCCGTCTTTTGAATGCACGGGTAATTTCTTTATCGATGAAGAAGTGCTGAAGGCAGAAGGCATCCATGATTTTTCAAAATATGCGGTCAATCCCGCCAATAAACTGATGATGGACCTATTCGTATAATTATCTTGTTCCCGTTTCAACCCTTTCAAAGTCCCGCCCCGGCGGGATTTTATTTTTCTTAACACAGTTTATCACTTCCCCTTACCGTTCATGGCTATTGCCCGGTTATGCATGACCGGCAGTCTTATCTTGGTGCGGCTGGAATTTTCAGGCGAATTGTAACATTTATCCTGATTGCTTCGTCCTTTCAGACTTAACTGCCCGCTATGCTACGTTTGTTCCGTGTTGTTGTGATTGTGTCAATGCTTCTCCCTGCTTGCGCTTCCTTTGCGCAGCCGGCCCGGCAACTCCCGGCGCACAGGGCAAGTTCTTCCATTGTGATCGATGGCAAGCTCGACGATGCTGCCTGGAAAAACGCACCACTGGCAACTGATTTCGTAGAGCTGCGTCCCGTGGCATTCAGAAAGGAAACTCATGAGAACAGGACCGAAGTATACCTGCTATACGATGACGCCGGCATTTATTTTGGCGGATTTTGCCACGAACAATCCCGCGACAGCGTTCAAACCGATTTAGCAGGCCGTGACAACCTCGGTTCCAGTGATTTCATCGGCATTGTATTCGATACCTATAACGATAAGATCAACGGGTTTGAATACTTTGTGACGCCGCTGAATGAACAGATGGATGCGAAACAAGTGCCGCCCACCGGCAATGGAAACGATGAAGACTTTAGCTGGAATGCCGTTTGGAAAAGCGGGACGGAGATTCGCAACGATGGCTGGACCTTCGAGTTTTTTATTCCTTACTCAGCCATCCGTTTCAGCAAGAAGCAAAAACAAGACTGGGGGTTAAACATTGTACGACGCCGGCAACAGCTGGGCAAACAATTATTCTGGAACCCCATTGATCCCATCAAGAATGGCTTTATGCCACAGGAAGGTTTCTGGACAGGTATAGAAGATATCAAGCCGCCAGTAAGGCTTTCCTTGTCACCCTATTTTTCTACTTACCTCAACAACTACCCTTACAACACGCCCGGTATAAAAAATACGACCACCAGCTTTAATGGTGGCATGGACGTAAAATATGGTATCAGCCAGGCGTACACGCTGGACATGACGCTAATCCCCGACTTTGGCCAGGTGCAGAGTGATAACCAGGTGCTCAACCTCACGCCGTTTGAAGTGAAGTACAACGAAAACAGGACCTTCTTCACGGAAGGCACTGAGCTTTTTAGCAAAGGCAATCTTTTTTACAGCAGAAGGGTGGGTGGACTGCCCGTTCATTTTGGCGATATCGGTACCTCACTCGACAGTACCGAACACATTGTGAAAAACCCGGTGGAAAGCAAACTCATCAACGCCACAAAAATTTCCGGTCGCAGCAAATCAGGGCTTGGTATTGGTTTCTTCAATGCGCTCACCCAACCACAATATGCGCTGGCGGAGGACGGAACCGGAAAGCAACGGAAGCTCATGACCGATCCACTCACCAACTACAATGTGTTTGTGCTGGACCAAACGTTTAAGCACAATTCGAGTGTGAGCTTTGTGAACACGAACGTCATGCGCAACGGGTCCGACTACGATGCGAATGTGAGCGCCGCCATGTTCAGTTTCTTTGATTCCAGAAATCGCTGGAACTATTATGGAAAAGCTTACAGCAGTACCCTGTTCAACCGCTATGGCGACCACAAGAATATAACCGGCTATAAATACAACCTTGGCTTTGCAAAAGTAAGCGGCCATGTAAATGTACAGCTGGAGTCGACCCTGCACGATGATAAATTCGACTTCAACGATTTAGGGTACATGACCTATACCAACTACTGGGAGAAATACCTTTATCTCGGTTATAATTTTATAAAGCCAAAAAGAATCTTCAACCGGCTATACCACAACTTCAATTTTTACTATACGCACCGGTACAAACCCTTCGGCTACCAAAGCATCAATATCAACTATAACATGAACGGTCAGTTGAAAAACCTGTGGTATGTGGGTGCTTATGCCAACCTGTTCCCGGTGAGCAACGATTTTTACGAGCCACGCGCGACAGGCCGGGTATTCAGAAGTCCGCTAAACGGCAACTTCGGCACCTTCTTTCAAACCAACTATGCAAAGAAGTTTTATGTGGAGGGACAATACACCTTTTACCTGTATGATCTGAAAGGATGGAAACAGCTGCAGGCAACGTCCTTTGAACAATACCGCTTCAACAGCCGGATTTCGGTGAATCATAGCATTACCCTTACCCCTGCTACCAACAATATTGGCTTTGCAGGCTTCGGTTCAAACAGCAGCCTGGACGGACCGGATGTCTATTTCGCCAGAAGGAACCGCACAACCGTCGAAAACATTGTTCGCACCAAATACAGCTTTAACAATGCCATGTACATCACGCTGCGGGTGCGGCATTATTGGAGCAAGGTAGAAAACAAAGAGTTTTTCCTGCTGAACAAAGATGGCAGCCTCGGTTCTGCCAATGGGTATACTGCAGACCTTAACCAGAATTACAATGCATTTAATGTAGACATGGTATACAGCTGGCGTTTCGCACCCGGCAGTGAGCTGAGCCTGGTTTGGAAAAATGCCATTGGCACTTTTGATCGGAACATTCAATCTGACTATTTCAAAAACCTTGGAACCACCGTCGGCGCACCGCAGAACAACAGCATCTCTTTCCGCATCCTGTATTTCTTCGACTATCTCCAGCTACACCACAGCCGCAACAGGAACCCAAATCCGTCTTTGCAGGATCACATAAATCAGTAAATTGTGTGAAACATCCTTCACATGAGAAAATTGATGCCCGGTCTGCTGATGGCCGGTTTGGTATTGACTTCTGTTCAACCGTTATCTGCCCAGAAAAAGGCGGTAGCCGAAAAGAATGCACCGCTAAAGACACAGGCCATCACCGACCTGCAATCGGGTTACGAAGACTATAAAAAAATCGCGCTGCAGATCTGGGATTACGCAGAAGTGGGTTACAAAGAAGTAAAGAGCTCGGCCCTGCTGCAAAAAACACTGCAGGATAACGGATTTACCGTGCAAGCAGGCGTAGCCGATATTCCCACTGCATTTGTTGCCACGTATGGTTCCGGAAAGCCTGTCATTGGTATACTCGCCGAATTTGATGCGTTGCCCGGACTAGCCCAACAAGCAACACCCGAAAGAAATGCGATAGCGGGCAAGGCAGCGGGACATGGCTGTGGTCATCATTTGTTTGGAACGGCCTCCGCAGCAGCCGGCATTGAAATCAAAAAGCTCATCGAACAAAAGAAATTCACAGGCACCATAAAAGTGTATGGTTGTCCGGCCGAAGAAGGCGGCAGTGGCAAGGTATACATGGTAAGAGCCGGCTTGTTTAACGACGTAGATGTGGTGATCCACTGGCACCCAGGCAATAGCAACAGCATTACCCTTACCAGTGCACTCGCCAACAAATCGGCAAAGTTTCGTTTCCATGGCCTCTCCGCGCATGCAGCAGCGTCTCCGGATAAAGGCAGGAGTGCGCTTGATGGCGTAGAAGCTCTGGACTATATGGTGAACATGATGCGTGAGCATATTCCGCAGGAAACACGCATCCACTATGTAATCACCAATGGAGGAAAAGCTCCCAATGTAGTACCAGATTTTGCAGAAGTCTATTACTATGTTCGTCATCCCAAACGGGAAGATGTGGTAAGTATATTTGATCGTGTTGCCAAGGCAGCAGAAGGGGCTGCGATGGGTACCGGTACTACCATGGATTACGAAATCATCGGCGGCACCCATGATTTGCTGTTAAACAGAGCCCTTGCCGAAGCCATGCAGAAAAACCTCGAGAAAGTGGGTGGCGTAGCGTATACACCAGAAGAAACAGCCTTTGCGAAAAAGTTACAAACCAGTTTCGGTTATACGGTACCGGCAGTTGAAACCGTAGAAACAGTTAAACCGCTGAAACAGGAGAACGATGCGGGCGGCGGTTCCACCGATGTAGGCGATGTAAGTTATGCGGTACCTACCGTGGGCATGAGCGCCGCTACCTGGGTAGCAGGTACGCCGGCGCACAGCTGGCAGGCAGTGGCCTGTGGCGGAACAGAAATCGGCACAAAAGGGATGATGGTGGCGGCCAAGACAATGGCACTTACCGCGATTGATTTGTTTACCACGCCGGCACTGATCGACAGCGCGAAGACAGAATTCATTAAAGTAAAAGGCGACTACCAGTACAAAGCGTTGTTGGGTGATCGGAAGCCTGCGTTGAATTACCGTGACTGATCGAGCGTATCGGGTATCTGGTATTTGGTATTGAGTACTTAGTACATAGTACTCAGATAAACCCTGTTGCGGTGAGCCGTTGCGCTGGTGCAATTCCAGAAATCAATAAATCTAGAAATCTAAAAATATTCTGTACCTGAGCCACCCGGCCATGACGATCTGATATCTCAAATCAAAATATCTTATATCTTAAATGCGCATGAGATACACAACCCCATTGTTATCCCTGCTGCTATCTATCGCGGCGGTAAATGCCTTTGCTCAAAAGAAAGATGCATCGGCAGTAATAAAAGATAAAGCGATCGCCGATCTGCAGGCGCAGTACGATACCTACAAAGGCATTGCCCGAACCATCTGGAGTTACGGCGAACTTGGCTATAAGGAAACCAAAAGCACCGCGTTGCTCCAGCAATCACTCAAAGAAAATGGTTTTACAGTAGAAGCAGGTGTAGCCGGACTGCCCACTGCATTTGTGGGAACATATGGCAGTGGCAAGCCCGTGATCGGCATTCTTGCAGAATTTGATGCACTTCCCGGACTGTCGCAGGACACCGTACCCGAACGCAAACCTTTTGCCGATCGCATCGCTGGTCATGCCTGCGGACACCATTTGTTTGGAACGGCTTCGCTGGCAGCGGCCGTGGAGTTGAAAAAATTAATGGAGGAGCAGCACTTATCCGGCACCATTAAATTGTTCGGTACGCCGGCGGAAGAAGGGGGAAGCGGTAAGGTGTATATGGTAAGAGAAGGATTATTCAATGATGTAGACGTAGTCCTCCATTGGCACCCCGGTTCCGCCAATGCGGTGTCGGTAGAATCGTCCCTGGCAGATATTTCCGCGAAGTTTCGGTTCCATGGTTTGTCGGCCCACGCAGCAGCCGCACCCGATAAAGGAAGGAGTGCACTCGACGGCGTAGAAGCCATGGACAATATGGTGAACATGCTGCGCGAGCACATCCCCCAGGATGCAAGAATTCATTACGTGATCTCAAACGGCGGCAAAGCGCCCAATGTGGTACCCGATTTTGCAGAAGTATGGTATACGATCC
>JAGWTK010000603.1 GCA_028876035.1 Bacteroidota bacterium | reverse complement strand
ATAGATGTCATCGTACTCTTTGCACCATTTTCTGCATCGGCAAATTTGTATTCGCCTTTTGCAATCGTGGCAAAGAGTTCGTCGTGTTCTGTTTGGTACGGGTTATTCTCTCCTTTTTTATCGAACTGGAAAAGGGTATTGCCGGCCAGGTCAGTGATGCGTGCATCGCCACAAAGGATTTTTCCTTTTGTTCCGACGAACAACTCATCCACCTTACTCATGGTACCGGGTATATGCCGGCACTGGCTGTTGAGTATACTTCCATCGGCGTATACAAATTCAACATAGTGGTGGTCGAATATCTCACCATTCTCTTTGCCCTTTCTTACCTGGCGACCGCCCATTCCCTGGGCACGCACGGGGTAGCCTCCTTTGAACCAGTTGATCACATCGAGGTTATGGATATGCTGTTCCGTGATATGGTCTCCGCAAAGCCAAACAAAATAATACCAGTTACGCATCTGGTATTCCATTTCGGTTTGTCCTTCTTTTCGCGGACGCACCCAAACGCCATCATTGTTCCACCAGGCCTGGGCTGAGGTGATGTCACCAATCAGGTCTTTGCGTTTGAATAGTTCACGATAAGAGTTCTGGTAGTGGCGTTGCAGGCCAACAACCACGTTCAGTTTTTTCTGTTTGGCAATCGCTGCTGCTGCCAGTACTTTTTGAACGCCCGCAGGATCAGTGGCTACCGGTTTTTCCATGAACACATGTTTGTTCTGACGGATAGCTTCTTCGAAATGGATCGGGCGAAAACCAGGAGGCGTAGCCAGGATCACCACATCGGCCAGCGCAATGGCTTTTTTGTAACCATCAAAGCCGGTGAATTTCCGCGACTCCGGCACATCAATTTTATTTTTGAAATTGCCTGCTTTGCCCGTTGACTCCGACATGTCATCCGCACTGATCGTTTTGTAACAGTTGTCGAGATTATCACGGAATGCATCGCACATGGCCACCAGTTTAATATTCTGGTTGGTAGACAAAGCCTGGGTAACGGCACCCGTGCCGCGACCGCCGCAACCTACCAATGCGATTTTGATCGCGTCATCTGCCCCTGAAAAATAATTGGCGCGCGAAAGGAGGGGAGCAGCGGCCAGACCGCCGGCAATCAAAGTCGACTGTTTTACAAATTCGCGTCGTGAAGAAAGTTTTTTGGACGAAGCATCGTTGTTCATGGTATGATGTTTAGTAAGTGAGGTTGATTTGAGATTTTATGATTACTGAAATTTTATTGACCGAGGTATTTTCTGTAGAACGCATCGGCTTCTTCTTTCGATGGTTGCTTTAAGGGGCGTATAATCCTGAACCCAACCGATGCTGCCTCTGTAAGCCACCATTTGCTCTTGGGTACCTGCGGATCGCGCCGGTTCCAGGATGGGTCCGATTTGGTACGGTGTGCAGCACGGAGTTGCCAGGCCTCATCGGCATAGCCTCCGCCTTTAACTACTTTCGGATAACGCGCCGTAGCATAGGGTGGTTCCGGATCAGTACTGTTATCAGCAATTTTATCCAGCGCCTTCTCATCATATTGATCAAGTGTCCACTCGCTTACGTTTCCCAGCATATCATACAATCCCCAGGCATTGGGCAGTTTTTGCCCGGCCCGCTGAAACTTATTATTGCTGTTTGCAGCATACCAGGCATATTTACCCAGTTCGGCGGTATCGTTGCCAAAGTAATAGGCAGTATTGCTCCCGGCCCGGCAGGCATATTCCCATTCAGCTTCGGTGGGCAAACGGTAGAAGATGCCCGTTTTTGCATAAAGCCAGCGACAATACATCATCGCAGCGTTCTGCGACATGCTGTTAACGGGGTAGCCACCTTCCTTGCCCATACCCCAGCTGAGATCCACATACTGCGCGCTGGGCCTTGTTACGGCGTCAGCAGTATTCTGAGGCGTCGTTTCATCTTTGTAAAAAACATCGAACTCGTCGCGGCTTACTTCGAACGCCCCCATCCAGAATGCAGAAATGTTGACTTTTTTCTGTGGCCCTTCATCGCTGTTACGGTCGGCTTCGCTGGCGGGACTACCCATCATAAAACTACCGGCAGGTACGGTCACCATTTTGGTTCGCAGGGTGGAACCGGGTATTGGCTGTTCGTAGGGCTTAAAATCGGTGTTGATTTGACAATAACTGGTTTCCACAACCAGCAGTGCAAGCAGGTAAATCGAAAATTTCACTTCAAATCTTTTATCTGCGTTCAAGTTAAGGATTTATCAATGAACACCGGGGCAGATTGGGAATTTCTTAGAAAATTGATATATGTAATGGTGAAGTACATAGTACACAGTACAAAGTACAAAGTACAAAGTGTCATGTCCTGAGATAGGTTGACAGATTTTGAACCTAAAATTCAGGAAAGATGGCAGTACAAAGGGCATTAATTACGCGTTACAGT
>JAGWTK010000602.1 GCA_028876035.1 Bacteroidota bacterium | reverse complement strand
TGAATGGATTTGTCGGAGAATCCTTTTACTACTGCTTCAGATAAGAGGAAGGCATTCGCTTCCTGGCTGGTAAAGCTAACGGGTGGAAGAAAGTATCCAGGTACAATGAAATAGCCTCTTTGCGGCTCAAAACTAACGGGTATGCCCGATTCATTCAATGCACGGATATCGCGGTAGATGGTACGTAGGCTGAGCTGGAATTTGTCTGCAATCTTTTCAGCGGGTACGTACTTTTTTGACTGCAGTAATGTGAGTATGTTGAAGAGCCGGTCGATCCGATTCATAAATACAGGTATAGCAGAAACTAAAGTAAGAAATCGGCGCTACGGCTGAGCCTTTGTGGATTTTTTTTAATGCGAAAAATAAATTCCTGTTGTAATTTTAGGATTCACCAAAAAAAAGGAGGTATTCATGAAATCTACAGATAGTTCATGGAAGCCTGCCGTTATTTTCGCGTAGCGGGGCTGATCCATAAAGATAATCTGCGGCTGAGGAAGCCGGAGCCATCGGGAGACCGGTGGCTTTTTTACATAAAAAAGCCACTGCAGTTGCAATGGCTTTCGCTCAGGTAAACAGAAAACGATTTATAACTTGAAACCGACACTGAAACTAAGCACCCGGTATTTGTTCAGTTCATCTGCTGAACTGCTGGTGCCCGATTGCAACTTAGCAAGGCCCATTCCGTAGTTCACGGAGAACAAGGCAAATTTTGATTCTACACCCACTGTTCCATTCAAGCCATAATCAAAGCGACGCATGATGCCATAGCCTGAACCTTCTTCCTGGCTGGTAAATGGATCGTCGTTGGAAAATTTAATATTGTCTGTACGGCTAAAGCTTACCCCCAGCACTTGTCCTTCTGTACGATTTTTACCACCTACACCAATGCCGAGGTAGGGGCCGGCTCCAAAGAAGAAGCTCGATTGATCACCGATGGGCAATTTGATAACAGCATTTACGGGCACTTCAATGTAATAGGGGCGGGTTGTGGAGCGATACCAGGTATTGCTGGAAGTATTTCCAGACTCCAGCTTTGCACCTTTCCCCGTAAAAATGGCGCCCGGTTGAATGGAGAAATAACGGCTGATAGGCAAATCGGCCATTAAACCTGCATGGAATGAGGCCAATGTTTTGTTGTTGTCGATATCACCACTTTTGTCGATCGTAATATTGGAAAGATTCAAGCCTCCCTTCACGATAAGTGCAGCTTTCGGACCACTGGAACTGCTGCTGCCTGACTGCGCCGAAACGCTTCCGGTACTTGCCAATAATAATGCACTGAATGCAACTAGTGTTTGTTTCATAACGTATGATTTGTAACCCAGTTTTTCAAAAGCCTTGCCATCTTTTTTTCGAAGCTGATCGTAATTTTCACATCCTCAATCGGCTTAAAACGAGTAGCTGGGGAATTTTAGCCCCTGCAAATGATAAAGTTCTTACGCCAAAGAAAGACGGCGGCCATGCATAAACGGGAAAACATGAGACCGGATTTCCCCATGACCGTTTAAGAACAGGCAAAAAAAAGGAAGCAACAATTGTTGCTCCCTTGATAAGTTTTGAATTTGATATTAATACCTGTTGCGATTCCGGTCGCCACCACCACTGCGATCTCCACCGCCACGATAGCCACCACCACCACTACGGTCACCTCCGCCGCGATAACCACCACCGCCACCGTAGCCGCCGCCTCCGCGATCTCCACCACCCCGGTATCCGCCTCCACCTCCTGGATTTCCACCACCGCCGCCAGGACGGTCATCAGCCGCTTTTACCACCAATGGTTTTTTTCCGAGTGAAATATCATTCAGGTTTTCAATTGCATCCCTGGCTTCCGATTCAATGGGCATTTCTACAAAACCAAATCCCCTGCTTTTGCCGGTTTCTTTATCAATCGCCACCTTGGCCGATTTTATGGTACCGAATTTTTCAAAGATTTCGGTCAGTTCGGCATCGTCCAGATCATAGGGCAGGCCGGCTACAAAAAGATTCATACGAAAATTGTTTTAGTAAAAATAGTAACTTATTTGAAATTGCATCAATATTCAGGGGCGGACGGCAGAAATACAGGATAGTGATTAGTGCCGAACCAGGGTTTGCCGGAAATAAATTACCTGATTTCAAAAGTTATGCAGCAGTTTCCAGGGAAAAAATCAGGGCAATCACGAACAGACTACGACTTTCTAAACGGCGTATTCGAATGGATATTTTATAATCTTCCGCCCAGGGCCGACAATAGTTTTGTTCGTTCGATGTATACCTTCTACCGCGAAAGAGGCGGCCTCGGCAAAAAGCAGCTGCAGGCGCTCATAAAAATAATTAACCATATTCCGCAGGATCCTCCTTTCAATGTTGCCACCCTTGAAGCCATCATGCGAAAGAAGATGACAAGGCAAAAAAATCCCCTGCCGG
>JAGWTK010000601.1 GCA_028876035.1 Bacteroidota bacterium | reverse complement strand
GGAAAGTGAATCTTATTTCCGGCGGGCCATTGAAACAGCTACGCGCTACAATGGAAATCCCTATGACGGCGAACCCTGGTTCAACCTCGGCGTTTGTTTGCAATTGCAGGAACGCCTGGAACCAGCCTATGATGCCTTCTACAAATCGGCCTGGAACAATGCGTGGAAAGCCGCTGCATACTTCGCACTGGCAGAGATCGATTGCGTAAGAGGACAATTTGAAAAAGCGATCGACCATCTTGCACAATCACTTCGCTACAACAGTGCGAACAGCAAGGCAACGGTATTGCTGGCCCTGGCCCTCCAAAAGCTGGACAGAATTCCCGATGCAATGAAGGTTTGCCATGAAGGCCTCGCGCAGGATCCGTTTAATCTGCCGCTCTACCACGAGCTGCTGTCATTGCAAAAACTGAAGGGCGAACAGGAGGCAGCCCTGGAGAGTTTATCGTCCCTCCTGCGCATAGCCCGCACCGATAGTAACAACTTTCTTTCCTATGCGGCTGATTATGCACGCGCAGGCTGCTGGCAGGAGGCGCAGTCGTTCCTCCTGTTATGTCCTGAGTTACTGTCAACCGATCCGCTTGTTTGTTATTACCTCGCATGGATTTCACAAAAAATGGGCAACCGCCAGGCCGCCAAAGAGTGGTGTGCGTCAGCGCTTGAAATAAAATTTGCGATATGTTTTCCGAACAGGCTGGAAGATATTGCCGTGCTGCAATGCGCAGCTTCCATCAACCCGAATGATGCGGATGCCTTGTATTACCTGGGTTGCCTCTGGTACGATAAAAAGCAATATGCTGCTGCGATGGAATGCTGGCATGCTTCGGTAGCCCGCAATGACCAGCGGCCTGCCGCCTGGCGCAACCTGGGCATTGCCTGGTATAACAAGTATCATCAACCGAAAAAGGCCGTGAACGCACTGGAAAAAGCCTTTGCGCTGGATACCGCCGACGCGCGGATTCTGATGGAATTGGATCAGTTATACAAGAGAACCGGCAAGACGGCTGCTGACCGCCTGCACTTCCTGGAGCAGTTTCCGAACCAGGTGTCAAAAAGAGACGATCTTTACCTGGAAGTCATCACCCTTCATAACCTGCTTGGCAATTATCAAAAGGCCCTGGACTTATTGCTCGCCCGCCGCTTTCATCCCTGGGAAGGAGGGGAGGGAAGGGTGTCGGCACAATACCGAATCAGTCTTGCACAGCTTGCCCAAACCTGCATTCAAAACCAGCAATACGAAAAGGCAGCGGAGCTGCTGGAAAAAGCAAGGACATATCCGTCCAGCCTGGGCGAAGGAAAACTGGTGGGAACGCCTGAAAATGATTTGATGTATTTTCTGGGCATCACCCAGGAACGCCTGCACAAAATGGAAACGGCTGTGGCCTGCTATCGTGCCGCTACGGTTGGACTCAGTGAACCCGTGGCAGCGATCTTCTACAATGACCCGCAACCCGATGCCATGTTTTACCAGGGATTGGCATGGGAAAAATTACTGGAATTTGAAGTGGCGGACACTTTGTTTCAGCGTTTGGTCGGATGGGGGAAGGAACACCTCAATGAGGGAGCAGCAATCGACTTTTTTGCAGTATCCTTACCGGACTTACTGGTGTTCGATGATGATCTTTCGCAACGCCACAGCATTCATTGCCGTTATATGATCGCACTCGGCATGCTGGGTCAAAAAAAATATGCCGAAGCGGCACGCTTTTTTGATGAGGTGTTACAGGCTGAGCCTTCGCATACTGGTGCCAACCTGCACCGGAAACTGCTGCCGGAAGCCGTTCAAAATTAATCTATGCGTCAAATTCTTGTATTGGTCACTGTCGTCATTGTGCTAACATGCAGTAATTGCAGCACGGGTCGCCGGCTGGTAGAGGAAAGCTCCGGGTACAGCGGCCGGGAGCTGACCGTAATGAGTTATAATATTCACCATGCCAACCCGCCTTCGAAGCCAGCCGTGATCGACGTCAACGCCATAGCTGCGGTTATCAACCGAACCCATCCCGCATTGGTGGCCTTGCAGGAGATTGATGTGTACACACATCGTTCAGGGGAAAACCTGCACGAGGCGATGGACATTGGCCAGTTGACCGGGATGAAAGCGTACTTCGGAAAAGCCATCGATTACGACGGAGGAAGTTATGGGGTTGCAGTGTTGTCAATATTCCCCGTTACCGAATTCATCGTACATCACCTGCCCACCATGAATGGTACAAATGGTGAACCAAGGGTACTGGCAATGGCAAAAATCAATCTGCCCGATAAAGGCGATTGCTGGTTTGCCTGTACGCATCTCGACGCACAGAAAAACGATACCAACCGAATCGCGCAAATCAGCGAAATTTTATCGGTGTTTCGGGAAGATCCTTTGCCCGTAATCTTGGCCGGCGATTTTAATGCCACCCCCGGC
>JAGWTK010000082.1 GCA_028876035.1 Bacteroidota bacterium | reverse complement strand
AGAAATAGTCTTCCGGGAATAGCGGACGAAGCGCACGGTCGATCAAACGGGAAGTGAGTACTTCATAATCGTTCAAACGTGCTTCTCTCTTAAAAAACGAACCGGGGATACGACCCGCAGAAGCGAACTTCTCCTGGTAATCGACTGTCAGCGGGAAAAAGCTCTGACCTTCTTTCGGTTCTTTGTTAGCTACAGCAGTAGCGAGGATAATGCAGTTTCCCTGTCTTACTGTGACAGCGCCATCTGCCTGGCGGGCAAGTTTACCGGTTTCGATGATGACTTCGCGTCCTTCACCGATGGTAAATGTTGATTGAATTGGTTGTGACAACATACTTTTTTGAATTAAAATCCGTGTACTGCATCGCCCCAGGCGGGAAAAGAGCGGGCTGCAACGGAAGGTCCCGGTAACCGGGTGTTGAAAGATTGAAAAAGAAAACAGCTAAAGACAATTATTCCCAACTCTGGTAAAGTTGGGAATAATTTATAGTGTCATAATTATTTTCTGATTCCGAGTTTCTCGATGAGTTCGCGGTAACCACTGAGGTTGTGTTTGCTCAGGTAAGTGAGCAGGCGTTTCCTTTTACCTACCAGCTGCATCAGACCACGGTGAGTAGAGAAGTCTTTCTTGTTTTCCTGCAGGTGTTTGGAAATTTGTGAAATGCGTTCAGTCAGCAATGCAACCTGTCCTTCAATAGAACCGGTATTGGTTGCTTTACCACCAAACTTGGTAAAGAAATCAGCTTTTTTTTCTTTTGTTAAATACGGCATCTTGTTGTTTTTTGCATCCGATAATATACTCTGTCAAAATTTCGTGCAAAATTATATAAAATCCCTAATAAACGCAGATTTTTTGTTGACGTTCCCGTCTTAAATAGAATGCCGGAACCGGGCCGGCGCTCGCGGCGGATGCAGGTAACCAGAAGCCGGAAGCCCTCCTGGTTTGGCAGTCCAAGCCTGCGCCAGAAATGATTATCAAATATTTATACCGATATTTGTGCCTTTAACCGGGTTTGCAACCTTCACTCCGCCATTGAAATCGATCATACATATTGTTGGCAACCGTCCGCAGTTCATTAAACTGGCTGTCATGCACAGGGAGCTCGCAAAATCCGGCGTCTTCCGGCAGGAAATTATTCACAGCGGCCAGCATTTCAGTCCGTCCATGAGCGATATCTTCTTCGACGAACTTAATATCCCTGAACCTGATAAAAACCTTAATATCAACCAGGTACAAACCAACGTGTTTGTGCAGCTGGCCAGCCATGCAATTGAACAATGTTTGCGGGGCCGACCTTCTTCCGATATCGTTTTTGTGTACGGAGATACAAACACAACCCTCGCCGCGGCGATAGCGGCAAAAAAGGCGGGATTGACATTGGTGCATTTTGAAGCCGGCGTTCGAACGCAGGATGAAACCATGCCCGAAGAGCAAAACCGGAAAAGCGCTGACGCCCTCGCCGATCTGAACTTTTGTTGTACCTCCCTTAACTACCAGAACATGCTGGCAGAAAACAGCCGAAGATCGGACTCCAAAGCAGTACTTAATAGTGGAGACCTGATGCTGGATGCTTTTCTGACTTTGAACAAACCCGGGCAAAGACGGGTCACTGAAAAAAATTATATTGCCTGTACGCTGCACCGGGACGCAAACGTAAACAATGCGGATCGGCTGCATAGCATTGTAGCGGCACTGAACAGCATTCATGCGCAGATTCCGGTAATCCTGCCGGCACATCCCAATACCGTAAAAAGGCTGAACCAGTTCGGATGCCAACCAGGTTTCAGGTTGCTGGAGCCCATGGGCTATGCCGACATGAAGCGCTTTTTGTCGGAGGCTGATTTTATCATCACCGACAGTGGCGGTAGCAGCCGGGAAGCGTATTTTCTTGGTAAAAAGTCGCTGGTACTGATGGACCGGCCCTTTTGGCCAGAAATCATTGCAGGTGGCTGCGCACTGTCGGCCGGGGCCGACCAAGCACAAATCCTCTCCCGGTTTTTTGCACTGCCGCAGTTAACCGGTGATTTTTCATCCGCCCTGTTTGGTGACGGGCATGCAGCCGGGAAAATCAGAACAGCGCTTGAATCCATCTGACAGCATCAACCTGTAAAACATGCCGAAAAAGCGTATAACCATTTCCGTTATTTCAGAACTAACTACCGACCAGCGGGTCATCCGGATTTCGGAGACCCTGGTGGGGATGGGATTTTCGGTTTTGGTTATCGCCAGGAGTTTCAGCGATAGCCTCCCCACCGGCCAATACAGCTTTTCGGTACGGCGACTGTCATGTTATTTCAGGAAAGGTGTTCTGCAATACGTTGAATTTACACTTAAACTATTCTGGCGATTGCTTTTTACCCGAACCGATTATTACCTGAGCAACGACCTGGACACCCTCGCCCCCAATTATATTATCAGCAAATTAAGCGGCAGGCATTTGTTTTATGATACGCATGAATATTTCACGGGCGTGCCCGAACTCAGGCATTCTCCCCTGAAAAGAAAGACCTGGAAAATGCTCGAGGATCTAATCTTTCCACGACTCCGGACCGTGTATACTGTAAACGATTCGGTAAAACAAATTTATGCCACCGAATATGGCAATGAGATTGCAGTCATCAGAAATGTTCCGGTGACGGTACACCCGGTGCACATTCCAGTTCCAGCAGACTGGGGAAACCGGACAATCATACTGATGCAGGGTGCCGGCATCAATGAAGGCAGGGGTGGCATAGAGCTGCTCGCCGCGATGAAATACCTGCCGGCCTCATTCCTGCTGGTGTTTATCGGCAGCGGCAATCAATGGAACCATATTAAGGAAAAGAGAACAGCCTGGCAGCTGGAAAACAAAGTGGTAATGATGGATAAAATGCCGCCGGCACAGTTAAGATCATACACGCAGCTGGCTGCCATTGGCTGCAGTCTTGACTCATTTGAAGACATTAACTGCCGTTTCAACCTCCCCAATAAAATCTTTGATTATATCCATGCAGGGGTGCCTGTGCTGGCTACGGGCATCCCGGAAGTAAAGCAGATAATTGAACAATATGCGTGCGGCGAATGTATTGATAGCAGTGATCCGGAACTCATTGCAAAAACCATTCAGCACATGATGCGCGACAACTCAGTTTACCAGGCTTACAAATACAACTGCGCACAGGCCGCCGGCGAACTTTGCTGGGAAAAAGAATCCGTAAAACTCACCCACATCTATCAACCGTACCTGTGAACAAGAAATACCTGCATATAATTTGTCATGATGTACCCTACCCACTCGACTATGGTGGCGTATTCGACCTTTTTTGCAAACTCCAGGCCCTGCATGAAGCGGGCGTTCGTATTATTCTTCACTGTTTCGAATACGGGCGCGGGAGACAGCCTGAATTAAACCGCTACTGTGAAGAGGTTTATTACTACCGGCGTAACGAAGGACACAAAGGGTTTTCCGTTAAATATCCCTATATCGTTTGTTCGAGGTCTAACCAGGAATTGCTGAGCAATTTGCTGAAAGACGATTATCCTATCCTCGCAGAGGGAATTCATTGCAGCTATCTCACCAATGATCCACGGTTTGCCAGCCGTAAGGTGCTGATACGTTTGCATAACATCGAGTATACTTACTATTTCCGCTTGTATAAGCATTCGCATTCCCTGCTGCGGATGGCGTACTACCTGAATGAAAGCCGCCTGCTGAAGCAATATGAAAAAAAGATTGCGCGCAGGTTTCCCATTATTGCCGTTTCACAGAAAGATGCACGGTTGTACAAAGAACAGTTTAACGGACAGGATGTGCAGTACCTGCCGGTATTTGTCCCCTGGAATGAAGTGAAGGGCCAGGATGGCCTTGGCGGCTATTGTCTTTATCATGGTAACCTTTCCGTAGAGGAGAATGAAGAAGCCGTCGCCTGGTTGGTTGAGAAAGTTTTCCAGGATTTGAAGCTGCCATTTGTGATTGCAGGCAAGAATCCTTCAGCACGTCTCCGGAAACTGGTGGGCACCAGGGAAAACATGTGTTTGATTGCAGACCCTGCCGAAGATGAAATGCGTGACCTGATTCGAAAAGCGCAGGTGAATGTGCTTCCATCACTGAATGAAACAGGTATTAAACTTAAACTGGTCAACGCGCTATTCAATGGAAGGCATTGCGTAGTGAATGATGCAGCGGTTGCAGATACCGGTCTTGAATCAGCATGTCATATTGGTAACAATGCCATTGACATCAGGGATATTATTACCCAGTTATACCGGCTTCCCTTCGGCGAAGAAGAAATCAGGCTTCGCAAAAAAATACTGAGTGAAACATACAACAACCAGCGGAATGCTGCGCAACTCATGACATGGATATGGTAGCATTGTCTTCTACCCTGCCTTTTTCCGTTTTAATGGTACGCGCCGGAAATTTATTTATCACGATGTAATCATGGGTAGCCATCACGATGGTGGTGCCGTAATCGCGGCTGATGCGGAACAGCAGTTGCATGATTTCATCGGAGGTTTCTGGATCGAGGTTTCCGGTAGGTTCGTCGGCCAGTATTAGTTTAGGGGAATTGAGCAATGCCCTGGCAATGTCTACCCGTTGTTGTTCTCCCCCGCTCATTTCGAACGGCATTTTGAATCCTTTTGATTTCAGGCCCACTTTATCGAGCACGTCAGAAATCTTTTCATCCATCAGCTTTTCGTCTTTCCAGCCCGTTGCCTTCAGCACAAACTTGAGGTTATCATTCACATTTCTGTCGGTAAGCAGTTGAAAGTCCTGGAAAACCACGCCCAGGTTGCGACGGAGAAAAGGAACCTTTTTCCAGTCCATTTCTTTCAGATTAAAACCTACAACAGTGCCTTCTCCCTGCGTGAGTGCAAGATCGCCGTAGAGTGTTTTAAGCAAGCTCGATTTTCCCGTACCTGTTTTTCCTACCAGGTAAACAAACTCGCCTTTTTCAATCGCAATGTTTACTTCCTGTAACACCAGGTTGGCCCCCTGGTAAATATTTACATTTTTCAGCTCTATAATTTTTTCAGGCATACGGTCCAATTGTGCAGCAAAAATAGGTGTTAATTATTTTACCTCGTTAATTTCAAGTACCACGCTTGCGCGGTTCGCGTTTACGTGCGGGTTAAGGCCCGCTTTCATCAGGAAATCCCCGCTATAATGCAGGTCTTCATTGAGCACCGTTCTTGTGCCCGGAAAAAGATTGAGTTCTTTAATTGTATACGTTTTTGCCGGGTCCAATCCTTCCAGGCGAACGGGCAATTGCGTTGCGGTAAGCGCCAGCCGGTTATCCACGAGGTAACTAAACATGATCGCCCTGCTTTTCTCCTTGTTCACATACATCAATGATGCCAGCTTGTTTTCGTGCGGATTCAGGAGTCGGTAGAGATCTCCCTTCCACACAATTTCCTTGAAATCCTTGTAATTTTTTACGGCTTGCTGGCAGAAACTGAGTTCGTCATCCTTCAGCCGGTCAACTACTATATCAAACCCCAGCTTACCCATGCTCGCTACATCAACCCGGAATTTGATCGGCTGTTTGCCCCAGTCGGTTACATGGTTGTCGGTTGCAATGGCCGGGAAAAAGTAAGAATAGTCCCATTGCTGGTACACTCTTTCCACCGGTTCGGTGTCATCACTTGGCCAAAACTCGGTAAAGTATTTGAGCAATTCATAGTCGGCCCTTCCTCCCCCACCGGAACAAAGCATCATCGGGACCTTCGGATATTTATCCCGAATCCGTTTCAACACAGCATACAGACCACGTACATATTCAACGGCAAAATGAGAAGCCGGTAATTTTTGTTTTTCCAGCCAGGGGGAATACGCGTTGAACACCGGCGAATTACAATCCCATTTGATAAACGCCAGACCGGGATTCCTGGTAAACAAACTATCCACCACATTGAAAACAAACTGTTGAACCTCCGGATTGCAGAGATCCAGCACGAGCTGGTTACGAAAATAAATTTCGGGGCGTTGTGGCTGCCGTACGACCCAATCGGGATGGCGCTCATACAAGGCACTTTTTGGATTCACCATTTCGGGTTCCAGCCACACACCAAACCGAATATTTTCTTTGGCCGCTTCCTTCACGAGGTAACCAAGTCCATGCGGGAGTTTTTTTACGTTCTCCTGCCAGTCGCCCAAACCGGCATGGTCGTCGTTGCGCGGGTACTTGTTGCCAAACCATCCGTCATCGAGTAAGAACATATCTACCCCAAGTTTGGCGGCACCTTTGAAAAGACTGGTCAGTTTATTTTCATCAAAGCTGAAATAGGTGGCTTCCCAATTATTGAGTAAGGTTAACCGTTCGCCGTTACCATCAAGGATGCGGTAGCCGCGGGCCCAGTCGTGCAGGTTGCGGCTGGCCTTTCCCTTACCTTCCATAGATGCTGTATAAATGAAGGAAGGCGTTTTGAAGATGGTATTCGGATTGAGTTTGTACGTTGCAGCAAATGGATTGATTCCACCTATCAGGCGCAGGTTATGGTAGGAATCTACTTCGTATTCCATTTTAAAATTGCCGCTCCAGGCAAGCTGCCCCATGATTACTTCGCCATTGTTTTCGGTAGCAGGCCGATCAACACCGAGTATAAAATCGGGACTCTGAACCAGCATGGCACGTGTGTTCAGCTTTGATTCAACACTGCGCATACCCTGTTCCAGCTTTGTTTCCGCGGGCTGCATTTCTTTTGCATACTGGCCCTGGAAAGTTGTCAGGTAAAAATCATGGCCGGTGAGGTATAAATTGGCTGATGCGTATTTCAGCAGTGAGATGGCTTGTTTTTCCTGGTGCACGATTTCTGCCCACTGCTCAATGACATTTTCCCTGACCCAGACCTTATAGTAAAGTGTAACTGTAACCGGGTATACCGGATCCCGCAGGACGATGCTGATAAGATGGATGCCCGCTCCTATCGATTTTATTTCGTTGCTAACGTATTTCAAATCGAGCGAAAGGTTGCCATCTGCATGCATCACCTGTATAGCCGGCTCTGTGAGGCTATAAGTACCTGCTGCACTGTAAGCATTGCTATAGCTCCCCGCTTCATTCCCGTCTTTCAGATCATATTCTCCCGAAACGGTTAGGTATTCTTTTTGATTGCGGAGCGGGGCTCCGTGGTATACCATATTAAGCCGCTGCTCATTGTCGGTTTTGAGTACAAAAGCGTAGTCGGCCGTTTCAATTGGGATCACCGTTGGTTGTGCCATGACCGGCAAAAAAACACTGCTGCTGCCGCAGAACAGCAGCAGGACTTTGATCATGAAGGTTTTTTTCATACAGGAATGGGGGATTTATTTGAGCTCGAGTACAACGATGGTATCATTGTTGTCGAATGCCAGTGAAGAGGTTGTGATACCAAGGTTATTGCCGGTTTGCCTGAAAGGAAGTTTGGTGCCCCCTGCAAAAGCGGTTACAGCCGCAATTTTGGTGGTACCCACAGGTACAGATAAGGTTGCGCCGGTAATCGCGGATGGCTGAAGAATGTGCAGGTATACCTTTTTCCCTTTGCTGGTTGCCACACCCCAGGGCTGCGGTGCCATAATTTTACCGCGGGTGCCATAAATGGTTTCGCCGTTTACCTGCAGCCATTCGCCCACTGCGTGCAAGGTATCCGTAAATTCCGGTTGTATAACACCGTTAGGCATCGGTCCCACGTTCATGAGCAGGTTAGCGTTCCTGGAAGCGGCGCCAATCAGCAGGCGAATCACTTCACGGGCAGATTTGTAGGATGTATCTGTTAAATTAAATCCCCAGGAGTTATTCATCGTTACGCAGGCTTCGACCGGCAATTGGTCGGATGCCTGCTGGAAACTGAGGCCGGATTTGTTTTCGCCTGGCAGGTCCTGCTCAAACATCTGAAAGTCCTCCCCGTCGAAAGGTGTCATGTGATGATTATTGCCAATCATGCAGGCCGGCTGCAGTTTGTGAATGAGCCCGTAAATTTCATTGTATTTCCAGTCGATCCTGGCAGTCCTGTCTTTAGCACCTTCCGGCTCGGTTTGATCCCAGTGACCATCGAACCATATCCCGCCGATTTCACCATAGTTGGTCAGTAGTTCCGTTAGCTGGTTTTTCATGAACTGGAGGTAGCTGGCATAGTTGCCGTGGCCGGTGCGTCCGGACTTCTGACCAGTGCGGCCGGTTTCATGGGGATAGTCTTCGCGGCGCCAGTCGAGCAGTGAATAATACAGGAACAGTTTTATTCCCTGGCGATGGCACTCATCTGCCATCATCTTTACAATGTCTTTTTTGTACGGCGTATTCATGATATTGAAATCGCTGTATTTGGTATCCCACATGCTGAAGCCATCGTGGTGACGGGTGATCAGCGTTATGTATTTCATTCCCGCCTGTTTGGCCATGCTCACCCAGCGGGCTGCATCAAAATCAACCGGGTTGAAAAAGTGCATTAGGCGCGTATAGTTTTTTACGGTGATACCGCGTTCGTTCATCACCCATTCGCCGGAGCCGGGAATACTAAAAGGTCCCCAGTGAATGAATAATCCGAAACGGGCATCTGAAAACCATTCCCGCGCGCGGAGATTTTCAGGTGCAGGCTGGTAGTTCTGCGCAGGTGCGGCCAATACCAACGCAAAAAATAATACAAGGGAAGCAAGCGACTTTTGCATATCAGGAAATTAAAATAATCGGTTGCTTAAAACTACTGAAATAGCCAATGCACTGAGAAAAAATAAAGGGCTGTCCGAAGACAGCCCTTAGGAAGAATGATACCGTGATATTCATTATTTATCCCACCATACACGACCTGCATAGGTATCACCGCCACTGAGTGCGGTAACCGCTGCTTTGTAGTTGGACGGGTTAGTGCTTGATTCGCTGGTAGGGTAAGCCTGTCTCCTTGGAATGGTACCACCGGTAAAGTTACCAGTGTAGTTCACGGGGCTCAGTACAGGGTATCCTGATCTTCTCCAGTTGCTCCAGGCTTCAGAGAAATCGAGGATGGTGCCTGCAAGCACCCAATACTGCGTATTGATCTGTTTCAGCGAGTTGGCCTGCGTGCTAACGTCCAGCGGATTGGCAGCTGCATAGGCGTTGGCAGTAGCAGCACTGATCGTTCCTACGGCGTTGATGGTACCATAGGTTTGAAGCGCAGCCGACAAACCGTTAGCATAGTGTGCAGATGCGGTAGCACCCACGCTCCATCCGCGTGCAGCAGCTTCTGCGAGCAGGAATTCCGTTTGTGCGTACGTAAGGATGAAAGCAGGTGCGCTCAAAGAAAGGTACAATGCCGTTTTCGGGCGGGAATATTTACCCGTTGCATTGGCATCTGCGCCAGCACCACTTGCACCGGGGTAGCCGGGGGCGTTGCTGATATCGGTAGCACCGCCGTTCTGATCAAAGCCATTGGGCATCCCCTGCTGGTTAGCCGGAGTAGCGTCGCCTGCAAGTGCTTTGTTAGAAGCAGCTGCAGTTCCAGCCTGCGGCACTTCGCTGATGACTCCCAAACGCGGGTCATTGGTAGCTTTCAGGTAGTCGATTAGCACCTTGCCCCATTTCACTTCAATATAATCCTGGGAAACGTTGAGGGCGCTGGAGTTGGCGTTGTTGTAGCCGTTGGCATTGTTGTATACGATATAGGCATTGTCTGCATTGCTGGCAAACGTGCCACCATTGTATGCTTTCACTGCATAGGTTTGTGCGGTAGCCGGATCAGCTTTTACCAAACGCATGGCCATACGCAGCATCAGCGAATAACCAAACTTTTTCCATTTAGCTACATCTCCCTTGTAAGGGAAAAGGTCGTTGGTGGGAAGTGGTTTGGCGGCATCAAAAGTAGGCAATACACTGTCCAGCTTTTTGAGCATGGCAGTATAGATATCCTGCTGCTTATCATACACCGGCAATGAAATACCGTTTTTTGCCTGCAGTGCCTGTGAATAAGGCGCGTCACCGTAGGTATCAGTAACTGCTTCGATATTGAGGACTTCACCTACCACCGCAGCAGCACTGAGGTTGGTGTATTTGGCATTTCCCTTAGTCAGGTTTTGAATTTCCCGGAAATAGCCAGCTGCCTGGTAGCCTGCATCCCAGGTACGACCCTGGTAAGAAAGGAAGCTACCACCCTGCACATATTTATCACCGCCGCTGTAATAGCCGGGGAAAATAGCAGAGGCAAAAGTCTGTGTCCACATGCTCTGGAACAGGATAGGACCGTTGTAACCGGTTGTTGCGCTGAGGTAACCCAACTGACCGGATGGCAACAGCAGGTTTGGATCAAAGTTCGCTGCCGAAGCTTGCGTCGGGTCAGTATTTTTTTCGTCGAATGTTTTCGTACAGGCGGTGGTAAGTACCATGGCGCCCAGACTGAAATTTATAAGGATTTTTTTCATGGCCACTTATTTTTTGAATTTGAAATTAACATTGAAACCATAAGAACGGGTAGAAGGGAGGCTGGTTCCTTCGATACCGGCATAACCGATAGTAGAAGAGAATCCATTCTCCGGATCAATGTTATCAGACTTTTTCATCAACGTCAGCAGGTTGCGGCCAACGAGTGAAATCTGGATTGAACTGAACAGGGGTACTTTGGTCAACGCTTTTTCAGGAATGGTATAACCCAGCATTACCTGGCGGAGTTTGATGTAATCGCCTTTCAATACGTTTCCTTTTGAAATGCTGGCCATGCGCTGCCAGTAGTTTTGGGCAGTAGCTGTAACGGTATTGGGAGTACCATCGGCAAATACGCCATCTACTTTAACACCGCCTTCGCGTCCAACCAGCGTGGCTTTATCCAGGCCGCGATAGAGCGCATAGTATTTGGTAGCCGACAGGATTACGTTACCATAGTTGTAATCGAGCAAGATGGACAGGTCGAAGTTTTTGTACGTAAAGTCGTTCTTGAAACCACCATACAGATTAGGCAACACGCTGCCATAAGGTTTGAGTGCACCGTCCTGGATGGGCAGACCGCTCGCGTCAACAACGATTTGTCCTTTCGCATTGTAGGTATAGTCATGCGCAATCACCTGCGGACCGGCCATACCAACGATATAGGCAGTATTGGCATTCAGCGGACGGTAAGTTCCTTGTCCGAGATTGTTACCAGCGGCATCTGTTTTCAGCACTTTGTTTTTGATCGTGGTCAGGTTGATGCTGGTGTTCCAGGTAAAGTCTTTGCCTTTCACAGGTGTACCGCTCAGCAAAATTTCAAATCCTTTATTCTGGATTGAACCGTTGGCAATTACGGAACGATTGTAACCGGTAGCCCAGCTGATATTCGCGTTCATGATTTCGTTAGTCGACTTACGATCGAAGTAAGCGACATCCAATCCCAAACGATTGTTGAAGAATTTCAACTCTGCACCAATTTCCAACTCAGTGAGCGTATACGGCTTCAGGAAGAGGTTGGGCAAGGTACCGCTGAAGCTGCCGGTTGAAACGCCGTTCAGTGCGCTACCTACGCTATAATAAACCGCTGTCTGATAGGGGCTGGTAGGCTCACCACTTGTTTTTGCGTAAGAAGCGCGGAGCTTACCATAGCTCAGCTCAGGAACATGGAGCAGTTGTCCGAACAGGAAGCTGGTTGAAACAGAGGGGGTAAACACATTCCGTTTGTCTTTCGGGATACCTGAGTTATACAACGTAGAGAAGGCGTCATAGCGACCAGTCGTGCTCAATGTCAGGAAACCTTTGTAGCTGAAGTCGAGTGAGTAGAAGCCGGAATGAACGGCTCGCTCTGAATAACCATAACCCCGTCCGAAATTCAGTACGTTACCCGGTGTATAGAGATAAGGGATAACGAAAGGACCACCATTGATGTTTACGTTTTCAGATTTGTTGGTACGTGCATTACCGCCAATAGAGAGATCCAGGTGAATGTCTTTGGTAAGGTTGCGGCTTGCTCCGAGCAAGGCATCCAGGTTAAGTTCTGAGGTATTAACAGTAGTCAAGCCAATACTGCCCGACTGACCGGCAGAGTTGTAAGAATAATCTGTGCCGGTGGGCGTGATACCGAGGTTGCGGTCGGAGATGTTGTCATATCCTACGCGACCCTGTAACCAGAGCCAGCTCAGTACATTGTATTTTGCGCCGAGTGCAGAAATCAGACGTTTGCGATCCAACTGGGTTCTCCATTGATTAACAGCGAACCAGGGGTTGGTAACGTAGTTGTCATCGCTGAACACGGTTTCATGTCCGGTAGTAGCATTGTAACCCGGAGCCAAT
>JAGWTK010000081.1 GCA_028876035.1 Bacteroidota bacterium | reverse complement strand
CAACCATTGGTGTCCGGGAAAAACTGAAACGATCGATGAAGACTAGCATCAGGTGAGTGTTTGAGGGACTTGATGAAGTTTGGGGGTTGAAGTTGTGAAGTTGACACCGGTACCCCGATAAGCCGCCTTCTTTTTCCGTGGGCTTTGTTGAACTGGAGAAATGGTTGTCGGCTGAAACCCTTGATACTGCCCGGCTTTAATAGGCAAAGGAAAAAGTAGCGGCGTTCGGGGTACGAAGCCCGCCGGCTATGAGGCGATCTATCAAAGGTATTAACCGGACAGTAGTGACTTACAACTTACAACTTCACCGGTACTTCAAAAAGATACCCGTATCAAACGGCGTCCACCAGCAGGCTTTTTGTCCACAACTTTTTAAAGCGTTGTTCGCCCAGGTATTACAGGTATGCAGCATACTGTAGGATCCGTTGGCTTCATAGAATGCATCGGCCTTGCCATAGTTGGCATTCGTTACGATAGGAATGACGTGACCATTATTGTCCTTCTGAAAACTGCCGGTAATATAATTGACCAGGCGTGTATAGGCATTCCGACTGATCATAATTCGCTTGCATTTATCATTGACCGGCAGGCTGTCATAAAACGTGGCATGAATCGCGGTGGTGCTCAAAGCAAATGCAGCTTTAAAAGCCACACTGAATTTTAAATCAGCCCAGGTGGGTGTTTGCAGGTAAAATCCTTTGTCGCCCCAGCCCATGGCCAGGTAGTGCATGCTGCCGGTATCAGTGAGATGGGTATTGCAAAAACACAGTTCCCGGCTCCAATCGATCAAATCGTTCTTCACCGGCACTACAATATCGGTATGAACGCCGTTTGTCTTGATATAAATCGCCAGTTCCTCCGCCTGTCCTTTTTCGCGATCCACTGTTAACCGCGACAAGCAATAAGCCACCAGCAGGTAGAGGGCGACGAAGATCACGAAACCAAGCGCAAACCTGAGCGCGAACCGCATCAGTTTTCTTAGCATAAGCAGGTAGGTAGGTTTAATGTCTAAAGTTTAAAGTTGTTTCTGTGCTACTTCGCTTTTGGGACGCGGACATTCATCCTGCAATTATTCCTGCAAACGGCCGAACCGGCATGAATTATCTTGACATTATGGTCATTGATAAGCAGTTTACCGTTTAAGGTCTAATGTTTAAAGTTGTTTCTGTGTAACAACGTGCGCAAACTCCATTCCTCAGCCACCGGACACCCCTGCAACCACCCGCGCTATCGGGGGCGGTCTTGGTACTATGTACTTGGTACATTGTACCGATTTGCACATTTACGCATCGCATATTTACACATTTCCCCTGCCCATTAAGGCAATATACGCACCACACCTGCTCCGTTGTATGAATGGTAGTCGCCATTATACATCGCATCCGCACTGGCGGGTCCCATTTTGTAAACGCCCGGACTCACCGCCCTCACCGCGTAATAATAGTTTTGTCTGCCACCCCATGCATTAACGAAGAGGTTAATCCGATCATCACGCACATCCAAAGCCGTAGGCGTCGACGCATCTTTGACCCATTCCATACCGGGCAACTCTTTGGTACGCGGGTTCTCTATTTCAAATCCAGCCGGTAACAAATCAGTTAGTACGATATTGTCGACATAGCCGCTATAAGTTTTCTCCAAACTGAGCTGCACCACAATCAGATCATTTTGTTTAAAAGTGTTTCCGGCCAGCGGCTTTCCGAAGCGATCAAAAAATCGGCGACGAACTTTGAGATAATTATCTTCCTCCTTGTAAGTACCGCTGGCACTTATGCCTTCGCTCTCCCACCAGTAATACAAATTGCCAGACCCTTTTGTGAGAATATCAATCGAAGGAGAACCGAGTTGTTTTGCAGTGAATTGCAAGACGCCGGTGCTATTGACTTCACCGATGGTTTTACCGCCGGCTTTGATGCTGGCGGTAACCGTTGCAGCATTGGCGGCACGTGCCAGTTTGCCCATGGCCAGGAAGCTGAAAGCACTTTCTTGTGTGCTGTACCAGGTTCTTTGTCTTAATTGTTCTACGACCTGGTTGGCCATCACCGGAATCTGATTGTTCGCAGGATCAACATCGATCAAAACATTCAGCGCAATCGCCTCATCCCTGATGGCACTGTAAAACCTTCCTCCGGTTTGTGCTACCGATTCCTCGCCAGCAAATGAACCGGGCAACATTTCTTTAAACTTAGCTTTGTCGCCCGCTACTGCATAAGCCGCCGAAAGCAGGTAGCGACTGTCGAGTGCCAGCAGGGCCTGATTTGCTTTGTAGTAGTTCATAGCGCTGATATTGACGCGATTGGCCAATGCCAGTACATAGAGACTATACGCAACTTCTTTGGGTGCAATCTTCTTTTGTTCTTTCTGGTTATAGTAATAAGTGATGGTTTCGCGGGTGCGCAGTTTGTTGTTGAGAAAATTAAGCAGGGTCGATAACACGCCCTTATCTACATCATAGCCTGCTTTCTGGGCTTCGATGAGGAAATGCGCTGCATACACGGAAGCCCACCAATGTTCCGTGCCTTCGCCATCCCACAAAGTAATACCGCCATTGTACAGCTGACGTAGCTTGATTTTTTTGATGGCTTCCTGGATGTTGGCGTTGGCCGATGCTTTATTGGCCTTGCCGGTGTTCAGCAGATCAGCCATATCGCCATAGTACAATTGCGGGAAGGCAACCGATACCGTTTGCTCGGTACAACCATAAGGATATTCCACCAGGTAACTAAATTGGTTGGCCAACCGAAGTGCCGGCGAACGACCCACCAATAATTTATACCCTGTACTGCCCTGTATGAAATCGCGCTGATCAATATTGATATGCTGACTGGCACCACCTGCTATCATACCGCTCCCGGTAATTTTTTGCAGGGTCGACGCGGGTCTCACCGTGATATCGGTTTCATCCACGAAATTTTCGCCCAAAGATTTCACTGCTACCTTCACCTTGCTGGCTGCCACCGACGGTTCGGCAACAATTTTAAACACAGCCCGGGCTTCGCTATTGGCCGGCACACTCAACTGTTGCTTCGAATCACCGGCAATTCGCAGCGGTGCAGTGACCGACAAACTTGCATCGGCAGCACTGGTTTTGGACGTGGTATTGGTAATGGTGACAGGAACCGTTACCGTATCACCCGGACTCAGGAACCTTGGCAATGCTGTGCTCAACACAATGGGATCCGCCACTTTCATGTTAGCAACCGCATTCCCAAAGCGGTCATCCTTATACGCTACTGCCATCAGGCGGATCTCACCGCTGAATTGCGGAATATCGAATTCAAAACTGGCTTCTCCGCTGCCATTGGCTTTTGCAATGCCGCTCCAGTAGCTCACAATCTTCACGCGTTTATTGGGCATTGGATTGCTGCGCTTGTTGGATTCCAAATCGCCATCACCACCGGTACTGCTCAGCCGTGCACGCAATTCGGGGAACAGGAGCGGATACATATCGTAGGCATTCACGTCAAGGGAACGCTTCGCGTAGAACCAGGCATAGGGATCCGGACTGTTGAAATTGCTTACCTGCAATACACCGTTGTCTACCGCTGCAAGCGTCACATAACTACCGGCAGCCGCTTTCACCGTTACTTTCTGGTGCGTGTGCGAACGTACGGCTTGTTGCGCTACCAACTGCACATCCATCTTCCGGCTCTTGTCTTCTACCATGATATTCTTATACCCATGCGCCACGGTAAGGGGTATATCACTCACGTCGTGTGGCTTGAACAAAGTAGCGGTCACATATACATTGGGCAGATGCTCAGTTCCCAACTTCAATTCAAGCGAAGCTTGGCGACCATCCACGTTTACATACTGGTGCGATACCACTTTATCTGTCTCCATAGTCACCAGCATCTTTCCACTGAACGGTGTTTTGAACAAAAGCTTCGCCGACTCGCCCGTCGCATAATTGGCTTTATCCAGATCGATATCAATATTACCTTCTGCACTTACTTCAAATGAACTGGATTCATTGTTGCCCCAACCGCCATAGCTATAGAATTCTTTTTTTACATAGGCAGCCGAACCAGGGATTGAAACCCGCAATTCATAATTCCCGGCATTTCGTGGTGTAAAACTGAAATTGCCTTTTTCCCCGCTCACGGGTATGGTCACACTCGCCACCGTCACGTCTTCTTTCTGTGATTCATAGCGAAAGTAGCTGCCGCTTTTGGTGAGCACGGTGCGGTATTCGTGTTTAATGACTTCCACTTTTGCCTGGGCAGTCGTAGGTTGTTCCTGTTTGTTCAATGCAATCAACCCAAAACTGATCGGCTGATTCAGCGGGTAATACCACCAACCGTCTTCCCCGATGCCAAAGAACACCCCTTGTGTGTACAAATCCAGGCTGGCGCTTCTGCTTACCGGTCGTCCGGTTTCATCGAAGACAGTGGTAAAGAAATCAGCTTTCAATAAGCCAACATTCTTGTACTCGGGTTTTGAAGTGAAAGATTGCGTTGCATTACCTTCATCATCGGTCTTCCCTTCATTGACTACTTTGTCGAAGGACACGCCCGGGTTGGCGATCTC
Organism: Bacteroidota bacterium; assembly: GCA_028876035.1. Taxonomy (GTDB): domain Bacteria; phylum Bacteroidota; class Bacteroidia; order Chitinophagales; family Chitinophagaceae; genus JACMLD01. Next base: position 7,696 of record JAGWTK010000081.1, on the reverse strand, counting down.
AAAATTGTAATGCGGGTATTTTTTTGGATTGAAACTATTTTGTTTGACCTCGATTTCGCATTCGTAGTTGCGGTTGGCGGCAGGCGGACCAAAGAAATTCTGTGCATTAATCTTTAGAGTTGCTGACTCCCCCATATTAAGTGCCGTCTTGTCCAGCTGTGCAGTCACCTTAATACGATCCGGCACAAACTCCTCTATCATAAAATTCTGGCTGGAGAGCAGTACATCGTTTCCATTGTATACTTCCAGGGAATAACTGCCGGTGATGGCTGATTGGTCAATATCGACGCTTCCTTCCACCGAGCCTTGCTCATTGAGGGTCTTGCGGAAAGACTTCAACTCTTTACCGTTCGGCAGCAGGAATTTTAATTTGACAGGCAGTTCACCCGGTGATTTCCAAAGTTTGTCACGCACGACCACTGAAAAGTTCACGCGTTCACCGGGACGGTAAATATCCCGCTCTGCATAAATAAATGCGTCGAGACCGGTGCTGTTGATATGTTTACCGCCTACTTCAAACCGGCTGGTATTCACCCTGGTGCTATTGAAAGGCAGATAGGTAAAATCATTTTCGGTTTTTGCGATAATCATGGCAGGTTTAAACCCGGCGAATTCTTTTTTGGTGTAATTGATTTCCGCCACTCCATCTGCCCCGGTACTGGCGGTCCCCAGCAACTGGTTATTGCTGCCATATGCCAGCACGTTCACGCCGGTGACAGCCTGCGCGGTTTTCAGGGAATTGACGAAAACAAATATTTTATCGCTGCCTTCTTTGGCAATCAGGCCGAGGTCGGTCAATGAAATAAACCGGCTATCACTTACCCAGTAATCTTCCGATGATTTTATTTTAATGTGATAGATGCCTTTGAACTCAGGCAACTTATCGTCTATGTTGAAATTGAAAAGGCGGGCTGATCCGGATTTTGGCAAGGTCCGTGTTTCAATTTCTTTCTCATAGATCACGTCTCCCGCGATGCCATCGTCGCCGCTGCTTCCTTCATAATCGTATTCGCCCTCACCCCCGCCACTGCTCTCGCGCGGGTAATACCCGTTCCGTTGTGCGTTCAGCAGGTTGTTCTCATAAATCTTCGACACCACCACTTTTATCTTTGCAACACTCACAATTTTTACTTCAATGTTTTTGTTGCCTTGTCCGGCCAGGTATACGGCCTGGCGGTTCACAAAATTGATGGCCGGCTCGATCTTACCAAACGCAAAACTGTTGTGGTAATCGTCTTTGAGTACGCCGCCGATCTTTCCACGGAGGCCTTTGTTAAGCGTCAGTTCATAACTTTTGGTGGCATCGAACGCGTCGCTGGAAATGACAAAGCCATCATCGGCTGGTTCAACGGTAAATTTAACGGCTGGATCAAATTTTATAAACGTGGACAGATTTTCCGGAACAATTTGCTGGCTGGTGCGAACGGTGATGGTGCCGGTTGAACCATCGTGTTCGGAATTGATATCGTTAATGGTAAGGGTGAATGGCGATGGTATGACTGCTTTTGTTTCTGTTTTCTCCTTGCTCGGATTGCTTCCGCCTTCGGGCAGAAGACCTTTTTCCAAACTTATCTTCAGCTCGTAGTCGCGATCCTCCGTTTTCAATCCTTCTACCCAAAGCGATACTTTGTTACCATCGGATACGGTCTGCAGCGTATAATTCGCAGGTTTGCCATCGAGCAATATCGCCAGCTTATCTTTTAACGCAGCCGCGGCTACCGGGTAATTGAAATACAGATCCACCTGCGGTACGGCGGTTTTGCTGTTCGGATCTTTCAATACCCAGGTAGTATTGGTGTTTTCCAGTTTAAGATCAGCTGTGCTGAAATGAACATCTGCGGCCTTTTCAATTTTATCAAAGGCAGAAAAACGCAGCAGCTCCTTACTCAGTTTTGCTTTGTAGCTGGTTGCCGGTGCCAGGGGTTGCGCGGGTGAAAAAACAAGTTCATCAGTATGCTCCCAGCGGAAGCGGCCCGGAATGGCGGGTTCGAAACTGATGTAGGCAGTAGAGTCCCATTGATCCAGGAGGGAATCTTTCACGAGTGGTTTGCTAAAGCGGAAGACAAGATTGCCCAGTTGGGGCACTTCGTCTTTTGCATTGGTATAATCGAGGGCGACTGCCTGGCGGTTACAGGCGTATAAAAAAATAATCCCGATGATTACCGGAATTACCAGCAGTTTTGCATGGCGCATACGTGGAGGGTTAAAAGCAGTGTTAAAGTACAACAAATGATGATAAATCGAAGAAGGAATCGCTTTATTTGAAGGAACAAATTCCTGCCCGTTCAGGGAGGAATGGAAGGGGTGTACATATGAATGGGATTGCTCAGAAAAGGTAATGCTCAACTGAACGCTTTCCATCGTACCGCAGCCTAATAATTTGTTAAGGATAGATGCAGCATCAACTTCAGGGTATTAAAAAATTTAGTGCGCGGCTGGTATTTGCTGCCGGCCTGGTATTCCTGCTGTTTATTTTTCTCAACGCTATTTTCCCGCTTCCTCCCGAACCCGACTACTCTACCATCATCACCGATAACCGCGGTGAAGTAGTGCACGCCTACCTCAGCCGGGATCAGCAATGGCGTATGAAGACAGAGCTGAACGAAATCTCGCCGTTGTTGCGCCGGATCATTGTGGCCAAGGAAGACAAATACTTTTACCAGCACCCAGGCGTGAATCTCCTGGCTATTGGTCGTGCCTTTTTCCGGAATATCGTACGGATGAAACGGACCTCCGGTGCATCAACGATTACCATGCAGGTGGCCAGGGCACTGGAACCCAAAAGACGCACTTATCTGAATAAATGCATTGAAATCTTCCGCGCCTTTCAGCTGGAGTGGACCTACAGCAAAGACGAAATCCTGCAGCGCTACCTGAACCTGGTGCCTTATGGCGGAAACATCCAAGGGGTGAAATCGGCGGCCATCCTTTATTTCAAAAAGAATCCTGACCACCTATCCCTGGCAGAAATCACAGCGCTGTCTATCATCCCCAACCGCCCTTCTACCCTTGTCATTGGTAAGCACAACGATTTGATTCTACGGGAACGGAATCGCTGGTTGCAGTACTTCGCCAAAGAAGGTATTTTCAGCGCAGCCGATATCAAAGACGCCATGGACGAACCGCTAAACGCCACCCGCGGCGCTGTACCTACATTGATACCGCATCTGTCGAACAGGCTCAAGTCAGGTGGTGATATCATCCATACGCATATCGACATGAATATGCAGACGACCATCGAAAAACTGGTGGCCGATTATTCATCGGGATTGAAACTGCGGGATATCCGCAACGCAGCGGTGGTCGTCGTCAACAACGAAACAAAGCAAGTGCTGTCGTATATCGGATCTGCCAATTTCCGGGATACCACCGACGGCGGACAGGTAAATGGTGCCGCGGCCATCCGCCAACCGGGAAGTACGCTGAAGCCGTTATTGTATGGGCTCTGTATCGACCAGGGCTTGCTAACGCCAAAGTCGATCATTAGTGATGTAGCCGTCAACTACCGGGGATATGCACCCGAAAACTACGACAAGAAGTTCAATGGCGCCGTAACAATGGAATATGCGCTGGAGCATTCGCTCAATATTCCAGCAGTAAAAAGTCTGCAGCAGCTGGGGAAAGACAGGATGGTGGAAAAGCTAATTGAAGCCGGATTTAAACAGGTGAACCGCGATCAGCATAAACTGGGGCTTTCACTGGTATTGGGCGGCTGTGGCGCCAGCCTCGAAGAACTCACGGGATTGTACAGTGCTTTCGCGGCGGATGGTGTTTACACGCCGCCTTCCTTTACCACAGCGGATTCGTCTGTACGCCGCACGCGGTTATTGAGCGCCGCGTCCTGTTTCATGGTGACCGATATTTTGTCGAAAGTAGATCGTCCTGATTTTCCGCTCAACTGGCAGAGTACGGAACATATGCCAAAGATTGCATGGAAGACCGGCACTTCCTACGGACGCAGGGATGCATGGAGTATTGGCTACAACAAAAAGTTTACCGTTGGTGTTTGGACTGGCAACTTTTCTGCAAAAGGCGTTGCAGAATTGAGTGGCGCCAATATTGCTACGCCATTGCTCTTTAAAATTTTCAATACCATCAACTACGATAGTGACCAGGATTGGTTTAGTCCGCCTCCCGGTTGTGATCTCCGCCTGGTATGCTCCGAAACCGGGCTGCCGCCGAACGATTTCTGTACGAACATCATCAGCGATTATTTTATACCGCTTGTTTCGCCTGCGGGCAAATGCCAGCATATGCAGGAAATAATGGTCAGTGCCGACGAAAGTATTTCCTATTGCCAGAGCTGTGTACCCGCCAATGGGTACAAAAAGAAATTATACAAGGTGATTAGTCCGGAACTGCAAAACTGGATGGAAGATAACAGGGTAGCCTATGCGAAGATTCCGCCGCACAACCCGGCCTGTGAAAAAGTATTCAAAGAAGGGCAGCCCGCAATCCTCTCTCCTGCCAATGGTACTGAATACCTGATTAGCAAGTCGCACCCCGAACCACTGCAGTTATTGGCAAGGCTGGCGCCGGATGCCAATAAATCGTATTGGTATATCAACAACAAATTCTACAAAGCCAGTAACAAGGGTGAGAAGCAGTTCTTCGTACCAGAAGAAGGGCCTGTAAAGATTTCCTGCACCGACGACAAGGGCCGCAACAGGGATGTGTGGATTACGGTGAAGTATGTAAATTTATAATGAATTGAACTTTTACATTGCTACTCGATACTTGCTAAGGTATACTTATTATGAAAAAGCGTTGTGCTCTCCAATAGGCTTAGTGAATTACATGCTTAAACTAGTCTCACATTGGCTGCGAATTTCACTTTGTGTCTGGTTATGTACCAGTCACATTTTTCCACTCTACAATTGCTTGATCTATACTTAAATTTTGAGATTGTTGAAGGCTGTAGTTGTCTTCTATTCGAATAACGACCATATTAAGAAAATGAATATCCTTCAGGTGTTTATTTGTCTCGACAAACTCATTAATTGCCGCTTTTACAAGTGTTAGGTTAGTCTCATTTTGAACTCCGATATTAAAAATGCACCCAAGAATGTTTGACTCAAGCAAGTTCGACTTGTACTCATTTCGGCCTTCTTTCCTCTCCATCGTGCACAAACGTAATAGTAATGGTAAAGCTGAAGGGTTTGTGAATTTAGAGATATTTCCCAACAGGGGAGAAAATTCAAGATTGGCATCCGGGTTGTTGAAAATATAATTAGCAGCAAATTCAAATCCTTCAAATACTTGGAGTGAAACTAAAAAGCTTGCCGCATCAAGTCGATTGTCATCAGGCAGTTCCTTACTATTCATGGTCTTTTTTAAGAATGCAATCAGTTCTACAATATTTCTACCTGAATCGCGTATAATTGTTATAGCCGTCGTTTTCAATTGGAATGAAACTGCGTTATCGAGAAAAACGAACAATCGTTCAAAGTTGCTTGTCTTTTCAACCCAAAACTCAAGCGCATCGGTTAATTTATATTCATTGTCTGGCGCCTGTTCAATAAACTGCAGAATCGATTCGAAACATTCACTCATGTTATTGCGAAGTGCATACCCAGCGTTGACCAGCCAAGTCATAGTATCCGGTAAGGAATTTCCCAAATTTTGCGCAACACGGACTCTTAGCGCTTCCAATGATACAAATCTTTCTAATTGTTCTATAGTACCTGGCTTACGGATATCCTTTTCATTATTATAATCGCAATACTTGGAAAATGATAAAACTTCCTCTTCGGGCAACTGCACATTAAATCGCTGCATAAAATACCAACGCAATAAGGACACGCCAAACGTATTTACCGTCCATGATTTAATTACAGCCAGTTGAACATCAGTTAGACAGACAAAACTATTTCTCTCATCAGAAAGAATCTCGTAAATCTCCTGAATTGCATAATCAACAAACAGGGTCTCATCGTTGAGCCGCGCAAGCAAAACCTCAAGGCTGGCCGTTCGATCGTAATGGAAAAACTCCCATATAATCGTACAAGCAGGAGACATGCCAAGCGTTCCTCCAACAGAATTATCCTTATGGGTGAAGCTCGATAAATCTTCATGACTAATTTGCTCTTTGCCAATCTTCTCGAAGACCAAGCGGACGTGCTCGATAAATGTCTCGCGATCGAAAAGTAAATCAATATTAAACCGTATCTGCACTTTATACTTTTCCTTCCGGTCGATCAACACGGGCCGTATTAACTGCGGACTACCTTTTTCACGGGCGGCCTGCTCTATGATATCTAATAATAACTCCCAATCCTTGATGTTGCGATTGAATAAAACTAGCTGATGAAGGGAACGTAGTTCATCGTCATTAAACCCCCCATTATTAAAACCCAGAATAAATTCTTCAACAATTGGTTTATGAATTAAAACTGATAAGCATTCTTCTTTGTTAAACTGATTCCATCCCACTCGTTGCCATACGGTCATAAACGCCCTCCATCTACCTGTCGTATTTTCAAAAAAGCGGACCACCTCAGTTTCAATATTCTTGCTCTGCGTCAGAGTAAGTGAATGAAAAAATTCCAGCATTACTTGAAACATACTGGCATCCTTTTTCCAAGCCTCAATGGCATTAGTTACTAACTGTTTTGCCAAATCCCTACCATCACTGTAATAGAAATAGTTCCTGCCATAATCCGAGAACACCCCAATGACCAGTTTCAATTTTTCCGCCGTCTTTACCTTGCTCAAACCGTTATAAAGATGAATTCGCTCGTCCAACAAGTTAACGCCATCTCTGTCGCCGAAAGAACCTTCTATCCTGCTCAAATCAAGCCCTTCTATATATACGTCAATATATTTCTCGACAAGAGATGTGTTTGACAATAGCTTATAAATGCCCGCACGTATATATTGATTCTTGGAAGTCCGATATTTTTTTAGCACGATTTCAATACTTGCCTCATCGGTGATGTCCAACTTGGACATGCCACCTAAAATGGCATAAATATCATGTGGAGACTTTTCCGACGTGAGTAATTCTAATAGCGCCGCAGTTATTTTTTCCTTATAGCCATTTCTGTATAGTAGCGAAAACTCGCTAAGAACATAGACAGCGTTCAATGTTGTTACTAGATCATTTCCTTTGCCAATTTTTTCAAGCAAAAAATCGATAATGCTAGTAAAATCACCGAATCGCGCCAAGTCTTTAGCAGAAAACTTGTTCGATCTAAGCCAGATTTTCAGGTCACAGTAATGGCGAAAAATTTTCTTGAAAACCTCCACCCTTATTTCAGGTGAAATACGGTCAGTTTCAAAGTTGACCAATGTTTCAGGATCATTTTTTGTGAGCCAGTCAGTTAATTGTGCTGCTTTTTGAGAGCCCCCGCTGGCAAAGAATGAAAGTGTATTTATCCAAGTCGCTTTAATTTTTTGTTTGTTATCGGATCGGTAACTAACCACATCAATTAATCTGTCAAATGATAAATTATCTAACACGATAGATGCAAGAAATTCCTGCAGGTTGTTATGCTCAAACATCCATTGCCGGCGGACATCATCGCGATTGAACGCGGGCAAGTAGTTACACAGTTCATAATCCGCAAGATTGGGGAAAATCTTTCGTAGGTCACCGTCGCTGACAAAATTTACACCCCTTGTCTCCATGATGTAAGCGATTTGTTGCAGCATCGTTAGTATTGCTTGGTGTGTAATGGCAGGAATGGTAGCTCGG
>JAGWTK010000600.1 GCA_028876035.1 Bacteroidota bacterium | reverse complement strand
ACTTTATACAGTGTACCGCCTGCAACTGCGTACAGCGAACCGCTGGCCGATAAAATGCCATTCAGTCCTTTGAGTCCTTCCACCAGCAACACGAGAGCATCTCCCTTCAGCTGATATATTTTGCCGGTCTTCGAATCAGTAACATACACCCGGCCGCCTTTATCCGACGTAACGTCATTCAGTTGTTCTACACCAGTTGTACTGCTACGGGCAACAACTTTTGCCGATATAATATCGATTGTCACCAGTGAATCTGCATCTGCCACATACAAATGGTTATCCACACGGGTCATCCCTTTCGGGCAGTGCAAACCAGTTACCCAGTGTAAATTCAAAACGTGACCATCCAGGTCGAGTTTCGAAATAAAGCCTTTACCATCTTTCTCCCAGGGCTGACCATCGATATTGGCCACATACAGCAACTGTTCTTTGGCATCGAATAAAACAGACTCGGGCGTTTTCAGTATCGAATCGGTTTGCCATACTTTTTCAAGTTTGTGCTGGGCCTTCACCACATTGGCCTGAACAAGCAGGGCCAGAATCACGATTAAAAAATACCGGTTCATCATACGCGATTATTTACAGGTTAACCATTGCAATTGTTCGAATTTACGCAAAGCGTTCCACCGCAAAAGGGGTAATATCCATGGACGGTGGCTGACCGTTGACCAGTTCGCTCACTAGTTTTCCGGTGCCCGCACCCAAACTGAGTCCGAGCATTGAGTGGCCCGTCGCAATCACTACATTATTGAGCTTGCTGGTGCGCCCGATATAGGGCAATCCATCCGCTGAGCAGGGACGGTAGCCATACCAGATTTTATCTGTGGCAGGCATTGGTATATCGAAGTCGGGGAAGAAACGCTTCACGGCATTGAGTATACCCTGTACGCGTTTCACCCGCGGGGGAGTATTCGTAGAAGTTATCTCCATGGTTCCTCCGAAACGAATCTTATTGCCATCCATGGGTGTTACCGCTGTTCTGCCTTCTACCAGGATGGCAGGGTGATTCAGCTTGTAGGGCGAATCTTCGAGGGTAACAGAATAACCGCGACCCGGTACCAGTGATATATTGGTTTGCAGCATCGCCGCCACTTCACGACTCCAGGAACCGGTTGCTACTACCACGGTGTCTGCGTCAAAAACAGCTTTCGACGTTATTACTTTCGAAACACTGCCCTTGTTCTTTTCAAAACCAGTTACTTCATGACCGGGTAACAATGCCACCCCGTTCTCTTTCAATAAGTGAATTAATCCTGCCATCAGTTTATTGGGATAAAGGTGCGCATCACAACGAAACAGGATGGCACCCTTGCCGTTGATCCGCGTTTGCGGCTCCATACTTTGCAGGGTATTGTAGTCAATCAAATCCACATCCAGACCCAGTTGCTTACCCTTCTCCACGGTGTGATGCGCATGTTCTTCTACCGCATCTGTTTGAAATATCTCCAGCAAACCCTTGTGCTCGTAGGAAAACCGGAAGCCAGGGATTTTTGTCCATTGTTCATATTCATGCTGACTGAGTACAGCAATATCCTTCAGGGGAACAGCGGCTGCATCCACTTTTTCAGCGGTTGCACTCCGCATAAAGCGAATGCCCCAGTTGATAAGAGCGGCATTCAAACGTGGTTGCACATAGAAAGGACTCATGGGATCGAACATCCATTTGAGCCCCTGTTTTACAATGCCAGGTGTTGCAAGCGGGATAAAATGGCTCGGGCAAACATAGCCCGCATTGCCGTAAGAACAGTTGTTGAGAAAATCTGACTTGTCGAGAACGGTTACTTCCCAACCAGATTGCCGGAGGTACCAGGCAGAACTAAGTCCCATGATACCACCACCGATAACGATTGCTTTCATGCCTTGCTATTAAAAAATCATGCAAATATACCTGCTAAACCGGTAGTATCCGAGCCAGGTTGATCCACATCAGAATTTATCCGGCGCAGTGCTATTTTCTGTATTTTAGGGGACAACGTTTGCGTATGGAAGCCTACGAAAAAATGCTGCTGATTGCGATGCCCGCCTTCCTGGTGCTGGTGTTGTTCGAAAAATATTGGGGCTGGCGAAAAAGGCAGGATACGGTACGCACCATGGACATGATCAGCAGCCTCAGTTCCGGCATCACCAATGTCACGAAAGATGTACTGGGCCTGAGTTTTGTTATTATTTCCTACGAATGGCTGGAGAACCACCTGGCCATCATCCACCTGCCAGCCGGCTTCTGGGTTTATTTTGCAGCGTTTATTGCACTTGATTTTGCGGGTTACTGGACACATCGTGTACAGCATGTGGTAAACCTTTTCTGGAACGGACACATCATCCATCACAGCAGTGAAGAGTTCAACCTGGCCTGCGCTTTGCGCCAGAGCATCGCCTCTGTTGCAAAAGTATTTGTGGTATTCCTGTTGCCCGCTGCACTTTT
>JAGWTK010000599.1 GCA_028876035.1 Bacteroidota bacterium | reverse complement strand
TGTGGTAACAGCATTGATCGTTTGAACGCTGCCGCTGGTATTTGTAACCACCAGGTTGAGCGATGGGTTCGATCCTATAATTACCTGACCGAAACCAAGCGTATCTGCCGAAAGCCGGATATAGCCGGTCGCAAAAGTATCCGTCGCTACAAGGCTCCATCGGCCCTCCTGGTTTTTTGTGCGTATGTACAGCCTGTGCGTTCCACCTCCCAGACTTGCAGTATTTACCGCTGTTGTCAAATTGCTGATATCCGTTGCAGGGGTTACAGGGATTGCATTCGCGGCACCGATGCCAGGATCCGTATCAACAAAATATTCCGCTGCAACAATGTTTTGTGCAGGCGCTGGTGCTGCGGGGTAAGCAAAATCATTGTTCACCAGGAAATCGCTGGATTGACCAAGTGACCATCGTCCTTCCTGGTTAAGCGTCCGGATATATATCCGGTGTATGCCCAGGGGAAGCGAACCCGTATTGACAGACGCTACTATTCCGCTGAGTTCAGTGGCGGGCGTAATGGCTACCGGAACTGCTTTTCCGAAACCAGGATCGGTATCAATAAAATATTCTGCCGCTACAATATTCGCAGCAGCGGCTGGTGCATTGGCGTAAGGTGCGTCAAAATCCACCAGGAAATCTTTTACCTGGCAGATCGCCCATCCGCCCTCTGTATTGCGGGTTCGGATATACAAACGATGCGTTCCGGTGGACAGTCCCGTCGTATTTACAACAACGGATGCATTGCTGATATCTATTCCGGCTGTCAGTACAATCGCAGTTGCATGGCCATATCCCGGATCTGTATCGATGAAATATTCGGCTGCTGTAATATTCTGTGCAGCGGGGGGTGTTATTGCATACACCGGATCAAAATCGTATAAAAAATCGCGCGTTTGCGTAATGCTCCAGGCGCCTTCCGCATTTTTTGTGCGGATGTACAGCCGGTGCATGCCGTTCGACAGGCCCGTCAGATTCACCGCCGATGCCAGGTTACTGATATCGGTAGCAGCGCTAACGCTGATAGAGAGTGCGTTTCCGATACCCGGATCAGTATCCACAAAAGACTCTGCCGCGACAATATTCTGTGGGGATGCCGGCGCAGCGGGATACGAGGGATCCTGCGCATGCACGAGCATAAAACCCAGCACGGCCAGGATTACTATTAAATAATGTTTCATACTGGTTGGTTTAACTGCAGCAGGTGAAGCCTCCGCATCGGGCGACGCAGGGAACCGTTACTACAGTAGTGGCGGGGCTTAGTTGTTGTTTCGGGTGCTGAACGTAATATTCATACTGGAGGTACCGGAAGGTATTGACACCGGAACAGTCAATGAATAAATACTGGGTATATTGGGAATACCCGAGAGGCGATAAGGATCCGTTGCACCAAAAGCGCCGCAGTCGGGTGTAACCACCGATCCAACCGTGAGACCGGCTGCAATAGCAGGTGAACCGCTTTTCAGCATACTGCGTGAGTCAAGGCTACCCGTAGTTCCACCCACCACTACATTTGACATGTTTACTGAAAGCTGGTTGTTGACAGCGGTGCCGGGAAGTGTTTGCGCAATCTGAAAGAGATTGTTCTTTATGGTAGAATTGGTGAACGTGCATTGACCACCGATGCCGAATATACTGTTGGCGATATAGCAATTGGGGAGGGTGAAAACATTTCCGCCTACGATGGTATTGTTTCGAAAAATATTACCACTTCCTGTGAGTGTGGGGAGTGAAACATACGAACCATTGTAAAAAATACAGTTTTCGATTACCAGGTTGGTTTGTTGTGTGCCCGCAGCAGAATTGATCACAGCACCGCCGTTCATGAAGCACTTGCGAAACGAGAACCCATCGAAATTCCCGGATTGGAAGAAAAAGCCTGCTGGAAAATAAACCCGCTCGAAACTGACATTGTTGACCCCCTGCCCGTACATACTTCCGGCAATGGTCACGCCCAGGAACTTGCTGCCGTCAGCACCGGCAGCAATCCAGAAGAATTCCAGTAGGGCAGTTTTGGTCGCATATTGCAATCCTGTATTGGCCGGCTCAGTGGCATTGGTAGGATCGAGGAAATAACCGGGTCCTATGAATACAAGCCGCTTTGTCAATGTCATCCCATTGGTGGAGTAACTGGCAGCGCTTGGTTCAAGATAGATACTGTCTCCGGCTGTGGCGGCTGCTACAGCGGCATACATGGTGGTGAAGTCGGCATTCACGCCAGCATTGTTATTGACACGCCAGATTTTAGCTTCTGCAGCAAAAGTGCAGCAAACAAGAAGAACGAGAGCGGAAAAATATTTCATGTTGGTTGATTTTAGGAAATAAAAGTATTTTAGGTTGCCGCCCGCATTCATCCCCTAAAACAAGGATTTGTTGCATTTCATAAAAAATCATGGAAAAAGGGGAGCCGATGGCTGGCGCAGTCCAT
>JAGWTK010000080.1 GCA_028876035.1 Bacteroidota bacterium | reverse complement strand
CATCAGTTCTTTCGAATGATCAACGGCATGCACCGCATGTAATTTATTGGAGGCCGCAAACACTGGCTCGAGGAAACGCTCCAGCCAATGTCCATCTTTTACCAATACTTCCGGAATACCAATCCAACCTCCGGCAACTGCCAAAGCCGCCAATACAACCAATGGAATGGTCATTGCAGCCGGACTCTCATGCAAATGATGCTCCTGTTCATGTGTACCACGGAACTTTCCAAGGAAAGTAGTCGCATACAAACGGAACATATAGAAAGCCGTCATACCGGCGGTAATCACACCAATCACCCAATAGACAATATTTTTCTCTGCTGCCGCTGCGAGGATCTCATCTTTTGAAAAGAAACCGCTGAAAGGAGGGATACCGGCAATCGCAATACAACCGAGTAAGAAAGTGATGTGCGTAACAGGCAGGTATTTTCTCAGTCCGCCCATCCTGCGAATGTCCTGTTCATGGTGCATCGCATGTATGACCGAACCCGCACCAAGGAACAACAGGGCTTTGAAGAAAGCATGCGTCATCACGTGGAATACCGCACCGGTATAAGCACCTACACCCAGTCCCAGGAACATATAACCAAGCTGACTTACCGTTGAATACGCCAGCACTTTCTTAATATCATTCTGCTGAATGGCAATCGTTGCAGCCAGTACCGCCGTCGCCAAACCAATGATGGCCACTACGCCCTGCGTCACCGGCGCCATTGTATACAAAATATTGCTGCGGGCGATCATGTAGATACCTGCGGTCACCATGGTAGCAGCATGGATCAGCGCTGATACGGGGGTCGGACCGGCCATCGCGTCGGGCAACCAGGTATACAGCGGAATCTGTGCACTTTTACCGGTAGCACCCACAAAAAGCAGCAGGGTAATAATCGTAACGGTAGGGGCAGATAACTGTGATGCATGACCGAAAACATCGGCATAGTTTACAGAACCCACTTTTGCGAGCAGGTAAAATACTGCCAGCAGAAAGCCCAGGTCGCCAATGCGGTTCATCACAAAGGCCTTCCGGGCCGCGTTGTTATAATCGTTGTTCTTAAACCAGAAACCAATCAAGAGGTAAGAGCAGAGTCCAACCCCTTCCCAGCCGATAAACATGATTACATAGTTGGCACCCAACACCAGCAGCAACATCGAAAACACAAACAAATTCAGGTAAGCAAAGTAGCGCGCGAAATGCGGGGCTTCTTCTTCGTGCATATAAGCCGTGCTGTACAAATGTATCAATGTGCCCACACCCGTAATCACCAGAAGGAACAGCGAAGAAAGCTGGTCTACCTGGAAGGCAAAGGGAATATGCACATTGCCAAAGCTGATAAAATCAAACAGGGTGGCTACGCCGGTCTGTCCCGCTTTCACATCCAAAAACAACAATACACTTACTATGAAAGAAGCGAGCACCGAACCGGTTCCAATGATACCAGTTACCTGCTTCGGCAGTTGTTTGCGCAACAAACCATTCAGCAGGAAACCCAGCAGGGGAAACAGGGGAACCAAAAATACCAGTTGACTCATAATGCGTAAATAAGCAACAGCCGGCAAAGCGACTGTTGTATCAATGTTTCAATCTGTTCAGGAAATTGATATCTGCCGAATGCGTATTCCGGTACATCATCACAATAATGGCCAGGCCCACACTCACTTCGGCCGCCGCTACCACCATAATAAAGAACACGAATAATTGTCCTTCTATCCCGGCCCCGCTATTCGTGGCCACTCCGGCTGCATAGTGCATTTTAGAAAAAGCCACCAGCAACAAATTCACTGCATTCAGCATTAACTCTATGCACATAAACACGATGATCGCATTGCGGCGGGTGAGCACACCTACTACGCCGATGCAAAACAGCGCGATGGAAACGAATATGTAATAGTTTACAGGCATCCTTTTAGTCTTTAGTCGATAGTCCTTAGTCCTTAGCCGGTTCTTAGTTCAGTGTTTCGGGTTCTTAGTTGGCTTACGCCAGCACTTTTGCGATGGCCCCTTACCTCTTACCCCTCACCTTACTTACCACTTATTACTTATAACTTATTACTTCTCTCAAGCCTACTCCTTCTTCCCAATCACCACCGCGCCTACCATCGCACTCAAAAACAGTACACTACTCAATTCAAATGGCACCACGTATTCTTTAAACAATGTATTTCCGAGATTTTTGATCAGTCCTATCTCGCCGGTATTGGTTTGCACCAGCGATTTTTTAATAGCTGCATCTTTCAATGCGGCCACGAATACCAGGAAAAGGCAGAGGCCAGCGATAAAGCCGGCAAACTTCAGCAATTTGCTTTTCTGGAGATTCATGTCGGCATTCAGGTTCATGAGCATGATCACGAACAGGAAGAGCACCATAATGGCACCTGCGTATACAATGATATTAACGATCGCAAGAAACTGCGCGTTGAGCAATACATAATGGCCGGAGATGGCGAAGAAAGTAACGATGAGGAACAGCACACTGTACACAGGATTCTTGCTCAGCACTACCATCAGCGCGCTACCAAGGGCGAGGGCAGTCAGAAACCAAAATAGTATTTGCGTAATTCCCATTTTCTTTAAACAGTTAATCCGGTATCAGTCAGCGTTCGTTGTTTGAGTTAATTTTTCTTTCCGCGCTCCCCCACTGCTTTCGCATACAGTTCCGGTTCCTTGACGGGATCCGGAATCAGCAGATCTTGTTTGCCGTAAATAAAGGTCTGCCGCTGAAAGTTTGCCGGGGCAAAGGTCTCCGACAGGTAGATGGCGTCTTTCGGGCAAGCTTCTTCGCAGAGTCCGCAGAAAATGCAGCGAAGCATATTGATCTCATAACGGGCAGCGTATTTTTCTTCGCGGTATAAATTCTCTTCGCCTTTTTTACGCTCGGCCGCTTCCATGGTGATGGCTTCAGCCGGACAAGCTACTGCACACAATCCGCAGGCGGTGCAACGCTCGCGTCCCTGTTCATCGCGGTTGAGTATGTGCAATCCCCGGAACACGGGGCTGAAAGGCCTTTTTTGTTCGGGGTATTTTACGGTAGCCTTGCGTTTGAAGAAGTGACGCAAAGTGATCAGCATACCCTTGAGGATATTCCAGAGATAGAGTTTTTCCACCCAGGTCATGGGTGCCCTGTCTACCGGTTTTGCCCTGTTCGTTAATGCCTGCATATCCGTTATCCTCCTGTGTTTATAAAGGTTCGCAAAAATATTTTTATACGGTCAACCTACCAATTTAATCTTTACCTGCCCACAGCTTAAAAATGCCAGTGATTCTGCTTCAGCAATACCAGTGCACCAGTGATGACCATGTTCACCAGGGCGAGTGGTATCAGGTTCTTCCAGCCCAGGTTCATCAGCTGGTCGTAGCGGAAACGCGGGATGGTCCAGCGTACCCACATGAATACAAAAATGAAAAACGCGATCTTGATCAGGAATACAAACCCGGTGAGCAGTGCTACTGGTGTAGCACCCCAGCTGGCAATATGTGCCGCCTCATCAAAGAAGGGTATATCATAACCGCCGAAGAACAAGGTAGCCATCACGGCACTGCTGATAAACATATTGATGTATTCAGCAAACAGGTAAAAGCCGAGCTTCATGGATGAATACTCCTGGTGGTAACCAAAGTTTAGCTCGTTTTCTGCCTCTGCCAGGTCAAACGGGGTACGGTTACATTCTGCAAAAGCGCATACAATGAATATCAAAAATCCAAGCGGCTGGTAAACGATGTTCCAAACGCCCTGGGTCATCTGCTGCTCCACAATTGTTTTCATACTCAGTGAACCCGTGAGCATCAGCAGCGCAATCAGCGACAATCCCATCGCCAGTTCATAAGAGATCATTTGCGAAGCACCACGCAGTGCGGCCAGCAAGGAAAACTTATTGTTAGATGCCCATCCACCGATCATGATACCATACACGCCCAAACTCACCACGCCAAAAATGTAAAGGATACCAATATTGATATCTGCCACCTGCAGGGTCACCATGCGGTCAATACCAAACATTTTAAAATGCAGGGCACTTCCCCAGGGAATCACGGCACTTGTCATCATGGCCGTTAACATCGCCAGGCAGGGGCCGAGTATGAACAAGAGTTTATTGGAAGTATTGGGAATAATTTCTTCCTTCATGAACAGCTTCAAACCATCGGCCATCGGTTGCAGGATACCAAAGGGACCCGCGCGATCAGGGCCAATCCTGTCCTGGATATAAGCCGCCACTTTACGTTCTGCATAGGTCTCATACATCGCAATCACCAGCGATATCATTACAATCGCCACCACCAGCAGCAGTTTTTCCGTAAGCAGTACCCAGTCTATTGTAAGAAGTGTCATGTATCAGAAAATTTCTTGAGTCGGTTATTACTTCGCTGTATTAAAATCATCGCTGTGTGCAGGTCCTTCTATAGCACTCAGCTTTACCGTTGGCTTATTCACTTCACTCACGCTGTGAATGTCCATCAGCAGTTTCGGCGCTCTTCCATCCAGCACTTTCACCAGGGTTTCATTGGGCTTCTCGAGCTTTTCATAATGCCCCTGTGAAATCACCGAATGCCGGCTTACATGCGATGGCCCTTCGATGGTCCAGTCGGCCGTATCCTTTTTCTCAAATCGGCAATCATTGCAAATCCAGTCTTTCACTTCACCCCATTCATCTTTTCGGGCTGTTACGCGAAAAACTTCCTTACCCCGCATCCATAGCTGTACTTTGCCGCTGCACTTCGGACAATCGCGGTGTGCATCTACCGGCTTGGTAAACCACACCCGGTTTTTAAAACGGAAGGTTTTGTCGGTGAGGGCACCCACCGGGCACACATCAATGACGTTACCGATGAAATCATTGTCGAGCGATTTCTCGATATAAGTAGCAATCTCCGCATGATCCCCCCTGTCTAACACACCATGTACCCGCTTCTTCGAAATTTGATCCGCGGTGAACACACAACGGTAGCAAAGGATGCAGCGTGTCATGTGCAATTGGATATACGGACCAAGATCATGCTTTTCAAATGTGCGGCGCGAGAATTCATACCGCGTACTTTCCTTACCGTGCTCGTAGCTGAGATCCTGCAGGTGGCATTCACCGGCCTGGTCGCAAATGGGGCAATCCAGGGGATGGTTGAGCAACAAAAACTCCACCACACCATTTCTTGCATCAATTACTTTCTCGCTCGTGATATTCTTTACAATCATCCCATCCATCACGTTGGTCCGGCAGCTCGCCACCAGTTTGGGCATGGGACGAGGGTCAGCCGTTGAACCTGCTGCTACTTCCACCAAACAGGTGCGGCATTTACCACCACTACCCTGCAGCTTGCTGTAATAGCACATCGCGGGCGGAGCTACTTCGCCGCCGATCTGCCGTGCAGCATTTAATATCGAGGTACCCGGCGGCACTTCGATCGTGATATTATCGATGGTTACCTTGAATAACTTGGGTGCTTCTTTTTTTACTTCTTCAGCCATGATGACTTGTTCTCTTTTACTGTTTTTTAACCACATAGGGCACATAGACACATAGAAAAAACTTGATGTGAATCTGTCACTTTTGGTTTAATTTTTCAATAGATGTGTTCATGCTTTTTACCACATAGATCCAAAACCATCTTATCTCTCCAATCCCTATGTGCCTATGTGTCTATGTGGTTAATTTTTTATCCAACCACGACTTGTCTCTCGTCTGCGTAATGCGCCAAGCCATAATTCCTCCGTTGGCTCTCCTCCGGGTTGTTCACATGCCATTCAAATTCGTCGCGGAAATGGCGGATGGCCGCTGCAACGGGCCAGGCCGCGGCATCGCCGAGCGGACAAATCGTATTTCCTTCGATGCGGCGCTGGATATCCCAGAGCAGATCGATATCACTCATCTTCCCGCTTCCGTATTCAATGTTCTTTAAAATCTTTTCCATCCAGCCCGTCCCTTCGCGGCAGGGAGAGCATTGTCCGCAACTTTCATGACGATAGAAACGGGCCAATGTATACGTATGACGCACCACACACTGGTCTTCGTCAAATACAATAAAACCACCGCTACCCATCATGGAACCGGTGGCAAAACCACCATCGCTTAAACTTTCGTAGGTCATCATGCGCTGTTCACCCTTGGCTGTTTTCAGCAAGAGGTTGGCAGGCAGGATGGGCACAGAGGAACCACCGGGTATGCAGGCTTTTAATTTTTTTCCATTGGGAATACCTCCACAATACTCATCGCTGTAGATGAATTCTTCCACGGAAATGGTCATATCGATCTCGTAGACGCCCGGCTTTTTGATATTGCCGCAGGCAGAGATCAATTTGGTACCGGTAGACTTACCTACCCCAATCTTCGCATATTCCTCCCCACCCAGATTAATGATAGGAACTACTGCTGCGAGTGTTTCTACATTGTTCACCACGGTCGGCCGATCCCACACCCCTTTTACGGCGGGGAAGGGTGGTTTGATGCGGGGATTACCACGCTTACCTTCCAAACTTTCTATCAATGCTGTCTCTTCACCGCAGATATAAGCACCGGCGCCACGTTGCACGTGTATCTCGCAATCGAAACCAGTGTTCATGATATTCTTGCCGAGCCAGCCATTGTTCTTTGCTTCTGTGATGGCTTGTTCAAGGATGTCTACGATCCAGGCATATTCGCCACGGATATAGATATAGGTGTTGTTGCTGCCCAGTGCCCAGGAACTCACAATCAAACCTTCGATCAACAGGTGCGGAATAAATTCCATTAGGTAACGGTCTTTAAACGTACCGGGCTCACTCTCGTCCGCATTGCACACAAGGTGACGCGGAACGCCTTCAGGCTTTGCAATAAAGCTCCATTTCATACCGGTTGGGAAACCGGCACCACCCCTTCCGCGCAATCCACTCTTCTTCACTTCTTCCACCACCGCGGCCGGATCCATTTTGAGCGCTTTCTCTACTGCCGCATAACCGCCGTTTTTACGGTATACATCGTAGTAGCGGATGCCCTCGATATGTGCTTTGTCCAGTAATACTTTTCTTCCCATGATGTATCAATTCGTCCCGGTAATACCGGGATCGGGTTTTATTTTTTTGGTCCGAACAACGATGGTCTCCATTGCTGCAAGGCAAACTGTAGGATCAACGAACTGCATAAAACCAGGTCGAGCAGTCCGAGCATCGTATTTTCTTTCACCAACAGCAGTGAAAAGGTGAGGCCCCACATCGCAATGAGGTGCAGCGTTACCAGGACTTTGAAATTGTTGTTCATATACAAGGTTTAATTATTGGCAGCAGCATTCCTTCTGCACTCCGCAATAATCGCATCTACTTTTTCCTTTGTCAGGTGCTCCCTATAGTGTTTGCCCATCTGCATCATCGGCGCATAGCCACAGGCACCCAGGCACTCAACGGTTTTCAGGGTAAACAAACCATCGGCGGTTGTTTCGCCTGGTTTAATGGATAAAGTCTCTCCAATATATTTGATGATATCATCGCTGCCATTGAGCATACAGGGACCAGTCTGGCAAACCTCGAACATGTATTTGCCCACTGGTTTGAGGTTATACATACTATAGAAGGTAGCCACCTCGTATACTTCAATCGGCTCAATCTGCAACAGCGACGCCACATAGTCCATCGTTTCCGAACTCAGCCATCCGCCAAACGTCTCCTGCGCCAGGTGCAATACCGGCAACAGCGCGCTTTTCTGTTTTCCCTCCGGATAGCGGGCGATCAGGCGCCGTACTTCCGTCATTTTTTCGTCTGAGAATTGTATCATGTTTTATTCTGTATTTGGTACTTAGTACTTAGACGGTCCAAACTAATTTAATCCCGCCGCCTTTATTCAATCCACGCAAGATCCATCTGCATCATTTTCATGAACCCGTATCAAATCCAATTTCTCTACCAAGCATCCGCCACATCGACTCCAGTCTCTGTACTAAGTACTCACTACTAAGAACTCATTTCACATCTACACATCTGCACATTTTCACATTAACTACGCATCCAGCTCCCCCGCAATCAAATTCAAACTACTCATCGTCATGATCGCATCGCTCAGCATTGCGCCTTTTACCAATTCGCTATAGGCCTGGTAGTACACGAAGCAGGGACGACGGAAATGCAGGCGATAGGGTGTGCGACCGCCATCGCTGATGAGGTAAAAACCAAGTTCACCGTTCGCACCTTCTACGCTGTGGTATACTTCACCCGCCGGAATTTCGGTTTCACCCATCACGATTTTGAAATGCCAGATCAGCGCTTCCATTTTCGTGTATACATCTTTCTTCTCAGGCAGGTAATATTCCGGTACGTCGGCATGGTATACTTCTGCTTCTGCGCCTTTGAATGCCTGTATTTTTTCGTAAGCCTGTTTGATGATGCCGATCGACTGCCACATTTCCTGGTTACGCACCAGGAAGCGGTCGTAGTTATCACCCGTACTGCCTACGGGCACCGTGAAATTGAAATCTTCGTAACTGCTGTAGGGCGCATGCACGCGTACGTCGTAGTCAACACCTGCGGCGCGCAGGTTAGGCCCGGTGAATCCGTAATTGAGTGCGCGCTCTGCACTGATGCCACCGGTACCCTGTACACGCTCCATGAAGATGCGGTTGCGGGTAAACAGGTTTTCAAATTCTGCGAGCACACCAGGATATTCGTCCAGGAATTTTTCCAGTTTGGTGAAAGCCGTATTGGTAAAATTTCTTTCGAAACCACCGATACGTCCAATATTTGTCGTGAGGCGTGAACCACAGATCTCCTCGTAAATTTCATAGATCAGTTCACGGTACTGCATTACGTAGAGAAAGCCGGTAAATGCGCCGCTGTCAACCCCCACAATCGAATTACAAATCAGGTGATCGGCTATACGCGCCAGCTCCATGATGATCACGCGCAGGTAGTCTACCCGTTTGGGCGTTTTCACCTGCAGCAGTTTCTCGCAGGTCAGGTGCCAGCCCATGTTATTGATGGGAGAAGAGCAATAGTTCAAGCGATCGGTGAGCGTCGTAATCTGGAACAGGGGCCGGCGTTCAGCAAGTTTTTCAAACGCCCGGTGGATATACCCGATCGTTTGATCTGCTGATACAATGCGTTCACCGTCCAGTTCCAATATATTCTGCATCACCCCGTGGGTTGCCGGGTGCGTGGGCCCCAGGTTCAGCGTGGTCGTTTGCTTCTCTATCGAACCCTCGGGCAGTTTAATATGATGGTGAATCAGATCGGACATTTCGAATACTATTTAAGATATAAGATGTGATGATGTAAGATTTTCCTCTCCGCAAATGTCATCACAGTCTTTTATTGCTTCTATTTCAAAATCCATTCTTTTCTAATGTTGTTAGGGATTCCGGACGGATATCTTAAATCCATAAATCTTACATCTTACATTGCCCTTCTATCGCCCAAACATCGCATCATCCTTATCAATCCTCGTTCCGTCTTCCAGCGGAAATTCTTTGCGCATCGGGAAGTAATCCATTTCGTCTACGTTCAGGATGCGTTTGAGATTGGGATGACCCACGAAGTTCACGCCATAAAAATCATAGGTTTCCCTTTCCATCCAGTTGGCGGAGGAGAAAATATTCGTGGCGGTAAAAACTTCGGGGCTATTGATATCCGTAAACACTTTGAAACGAATCCGGATATTATCGGTTAGGTTGTGCAGGTGGTAGACGACGGCCAGTTCTCTTCCCTGCTGATCGGGGTAATGAACGGCACATAGATCCGTTAGAAAAGTAAAACGCAGTTCCGGGTCATCGTAGAGGAACTGCATCACTTTCAGGTTCATTTCTTTGGGCGCTTCGAAACTCAACATTCCATAAGGCTCATCGAAATGACTCACCTGGTCGCCGAATTTTTCGGTGAGCTTTGACTTGATCGTATCGTTGGTTAAACCCATAGAAAGCTGCTAGCTGCGGGCTGCTAGCTACTGGCCAATATCAACAATCGGCATTTTGTCGTAGCTATACCCTTTAGTCGTAAAAAATATGTTTTGTGTACGGAATCTGCCAGAAGCCAGTAGCTAGTAGCCAGAAGCCGTTTTACTGTATCCCATAACTCTCCATCAGCGCCTTGTACTGCTCCCCGTTTCTTCTCCGGATGCTTTCATTGCCCACCAGTTCCTGGATCTTCATGAAACCATCGAGTACGGCTTCTGGGCGGGGCGGACACCCGGGCACATACACATCCACCGGAATAATTTGATCGATACCCTGCAATACACTGTAGGTATCGAAAATACCACCCGAAGAAGCACAGGCACCCATGCTCAATACCCAGCGTGGCTCGGCCATTTGCAGGTATACTTGCCGCAATACAGGTCCCATTTTCTTCGCAATCGTTCCCATCACCATCAGCAGGTCGCACTGACGGGGTGAGAAACCCACGCGCTCTGCACCGAAACGTGCCAAATCATAATGCGAAGCCATAGTAGCCATGAATTCAATACCACAGCAGGAAGTTGCAAACGGCAAGGGCCAGAGTGAGTTCTTGCGCGCCAAACCCACCACATCACTTAACCGCGCCGTAAAGAATCCTTCTCCACCATATCCCTGCGGTCCTTCCACGATCTGGATGGGCTTACCACCTTCGTTTTTTACATTGTATTGTACCGGACGAGCCATAGTCAAGTTTTTTTAGTGTGCACCTGCACCTCCATGATAACAATCGCTTCGTAGCAAGGTTCTTTTTGGTACAAAGTACTTAGTACAAAGTACCTAGTACTTAGACAGTCCCCAAGTTTGCAGCGTCCCTGCTTAAAATGCAAAATCTAAAAGTCAAAAAAGCAAACAACTAAGACCAAACACCAATTGCAGCCTCCCCTTCACTCTTTATTCGATTAACAAAAACACTTTTCAGTATCGTTTCTTCCACCCAAACCTGCACAAGTCTTTGTACTAAGTACTTTGTACCTGGTAC
Source organism: Bacteroidota bacterium (assembly GCA_028876035.1). Lineage (GTDB taxonomy): Bacteria > Bacteroidota > Bacteroidia > Chitinophagales > Chitinophagaceae > JACMLD01. The sequence continues at coordinate 1,387 of JAGWTK010000080.1, read as the reverse complement.
CCATTTAAAAAGATGATCAGTCCTCCCAGGTCAAGGCTCCTTTCTTAATAATATAATAGAACCCTGCCAGGAAAAACCCTACAAACATCAGTACCGCGCCGAAACCGGCCCAGCCGAGGTCGCGGAAATTGATGGCATAGGGATAGAAAAAGATCACTTCTACGTCGAACAACACGAATAAAATGGCAACGAGAAAATATTTGATCGCCAGGGGCTGACGGGCATCGCCGTGGGTTTCAATACCGCTGGTGAAGTTTTCGAGTTTGTCGGAGGTTTTGCGCTTGGGGCCCATCCAGTGGGTGATGGCCATTACAGCGCCGATAAAAATGAGGGCAAAGACGAGCTGAATGGCTATTGGAAGGTAGCTGGTGGCATCATTGAGGCTCGCCACCGGGGCTTGGGTTTGAAGCAGGAACCACGCTATCATTCAGAAGATGGATTGTTAAGGCGCAAAAATAAGGCAGGGCCAGCAAATTCGCACTATCCGCCTTGATTTTCCGGTAAATAAAAATCCCCCGCTGAAGCGGGGGATCGATACAATTTTATCATTTCATGAACCGTTGCGGCCACTATTTCCCACCTGATTTTGACTTGCTGGCGGGCTGACGTGCTGGCGCCTGCCTGGCGGGTGGTTTGGAAAGAATATCGATGAATTTCTGTGCATCGGCATTCCCCGGATCAACCTCCACAATTTGTTTCAGGTATTCAATCGCCCCTTCTTTATTCTTCTTAATATCATTCTCGTAGGAAGCAAGGTAGAACAGCGCCCCCACAATCTGCGATTTGTATTTAACGGAATCCGTTTTCTTGGCTATTTCAATCAGCTTCTGGTATTCTGGTATGGCCGCACCAGTCGTACGGGCGGTATCAATAGCGGCTGCCGACTTCGATGCCCAGAGGTAGCCGAAAATTTCGTCGGGGTATTTGGCTTCATAATCTTTAAAGATGGCAAAAGACGAGTCGTACTGGCCTGCCTGGTAGTAAGCAAAACCATAGTTGTACAAATCGGTTTTAGTCGCCTTTGGATCCATCCGGTAGATATTACCCAGCCATCTTGCCTGTTCGGCGCGGTTGCCCATTTTTTTCGCCAGGTTGGCAGCGTCATTCATCAGGCTCAGCTTATTGGCCATGGCTGTATCCATTTCAACGGCCTTTTCAAAGCTCTTGAATGTCTCGGCTTCGTTACCCGGGAATTTCGACAGCAGTTGGGCACGGAAGGAATAGTCCATCGGCACAAAACCATCTGGCTTTTGTTTCGCGAAGAATTCGTCAATGCTCTTTTTCGCGTTAACCGAATCGCCCTGATCGAAATATGAATAGGCTATCAACCGATAGTAACGGGGATCAGCATTGGCACCTTCAGCACTCAGTTTAGCCTGGGCTTTGC
>JAGWTK010000598.1 GCA_028876035.1 Bacteroidota bacterium | reverse complement strand
TAATCCCAGAATATTTCAACGCGGTAGATGCCCGATTTTTTTGCTGTAATATTGATGACTTCTGTTTGGTACAGCGCATTCAGGTCTTCATTGCTGATTAAACTATCATTGGGGCCGTATACCGCATAGCCAATACCAATGGATAACTGTTCAACGGTGAGGGATGCAAATTGTCCAGCCCTGAGGACGATGTGATACCGGTGGACTTCACCGGCCGACAAACTGGAATGCTGCGACTGTCCCGGGGACAAGTCGGTCGCCTGGGCTGTTGCCGCCAAAAAACTAAGTGTTAACCAGCAAGTCGGGCATATCCAATGGAGTGAGCGCATAGATTTTCGTGCAATAAAAAAGAACAGCCGATAGGGCGGATCATTACTGCATTTCTTTAGGACGTGCGAACCCCCCGATTGTTACATTGTATAGAAGAAATTGCGGCCTGACTATCCCGGCGACTCAAAAAGACTTAAAACCTATTACTTACAACTTACGACTTCTATGTATTCGAATGCAATGCCATAATATTCCCCTCGGTATCAAAAAATACTGCCATAAAACCATTCGGACCGATCGAGGTTTTCTTCATTTGTACTTTACCGCCTGCTGCTTCAACGCGATCCAATACTGTTTGGAGATCAGGATTCGCGTTTAAGTAGATTAATGACCCGCTGGTGCTGGGTTTGTGCAGGTAGCTTTTGGCCAGTCCGCCCGCGACTTTCCCGATTTTTGGATCAAATGGAAACATGGCGTATTCCAAATCGGGCATTTGCATTTCCTGCATCTGGATTTCGAAGATGGTTTCGTAGAATTGTTTCGCCCGTTTCATATCGAGCACGGGAATTTCAAACCAATTGAGTGCATTGGTGGCTGGGCTCATTTTGTCGTTCATATAATGTTGTTTTGAGGCGAATCGAAGCTTGATGAATGTACGAATTTCAGGGGGAAGGGTTTAAAGGTTTAAGAGTTTAAAAGTTCTTTCTCAGCAGCACCTTGCTTATTTGCAGTCGGTCTTAGGGTGCCAACTACCATACAAAAGCTATTTGCCAACAGCTTTCCCGCCTCCTGGCGCTAACCCTTGAAAAAATCAAAGGTTTAAACGTTTTTCATGCGCTGCAGGATTATGCTATTACGGGCCGCCAACAGTGGACACCTACTTTCCAATGACTGCCAGCCAGCAGACAATAACTAACCATAGGCGATCATACCGTACCGCGAATCGGTACGTCAAAAGTCAATACTTCCGGTAACCCGGAATATGCTGGTGAATACGTCTTAGTACCAGCTATTTTGTAGGGGGGACAGAACCAACGCCATTGCGGAAGTCCAAAATATGAATCCAGTACAATCAACAAAAAAGGGTTAGCTGATAAAATGAAGTATCGTATCCAGTCCCGGCTCATACCGTCCGCCTGAACTATCCACAGACAGGGTAGGCGCAGGCGTTTCGAGATAATGATAGTTGGCCGCGATGCAGCTCATATTCTCGGGCCGATGATCATCGTGAACGAGCCGCCGTTCGGGTTGTTCGAGCAGGCGGCGCATGAAACGTTCTTTGGCTATGATGGGTTCGACGCGGCAATGAACGATGTAGATGGAAGATTTGTCGGACAACTCAGGTAGTTTCGGTTCCCAGAGCGGATGTTGGAAAGCAGCCTCTGCAATCACAGGCTTCCCCTTGCTGAGCGAGCTTTTGATGAGTTCAAAGAAACGATTGTAGATATACAGGTTGAGTGCATTGCCCGGGTATAATTGAGCTGTCCCATCCACTCTGCAATAGTCTTCCTTTAACTGATCACGCGAAATCAATGAATAACCAGTCTTACCCGCTAATATTTTTGCAAGTGTTGTCTTGCCCGCAGCGGGCGGTCCGGTTACAATAACCAGGCTGGGCTTGGGGGTAGGATTACCGTTCATTCCTGACACTATATTATATTCACAAAGTCCTTTCCAACTACGGTAAGTGGGTAGTGTGGATGGTTGGTGCGGCCAAGATAGTATTAAAATAATCTAAAATGTATTAAAATTGTGAAGCTATTTTTTTAATTGTTTTATAAAACGTTGAACAGAGGGAGTCTTAAAGTATATGTTTTAAGTTGTAAGTCTTTTTGAGTCGCCTGTAGGAGCTTGGGTAAAGATTTCCGTATGCAAAGAAATGAAGGATGAGCGCCGTATAAAGACGCCCTTCTGCAAGGAAATGACCCGTGAAACTGCCAATGATAACGAGTGAGAAGATAGGAATTGAGCATGTGCCAGTCCAACAAAATAGCCGCCTGTGGAAACAGGCGGCGACTTCAAACTAACCATTGCTTAAAGAATTTAAGCCTGGTTAAAACTTCAGGTCACCCCAATTTTTTTAACAAGGCAGCCAATACCAGGGATGCGGCAGAATACCGCAAGCTAGTGTGAGAATTGACTAGTAACACAATTATTTGAC
>JAGWTK010000597.1 GCA_028876035.1 Bacteroidota bacterium | reverse complement strand
GCTGCGCATTTCGGTGAGAAAGCCTTCGCCTTTGTAGGGATAGCGTTTAAAAAGATAATCAGCCACAATGGCGCTTAATACAGCATCGCCCAGGTATTCCAGTCGCTCATTGTTTTCGTCTGCGGTTTCTTTTACCGAGCGATGGCTCATCGCTGTGCGGTATAACAATGCATTACCGGTTTGGATACCCAGTACGTTTTTCAATTGTTTTTCAAAAGAAGAATCGTCAGATTTTTTAAACAGTTTCTTGAGAAATTGCACAATTTAAGCTACGAATTTTTTTACAATCACACAAGCATTATGCCCTCCAAAACCGAAAGTATTGCTTAGTGCAGCCCTTACTGTTCTTTTCTGCGGTGTATTGAACGTGAAATTCAGTTTAGGGTCTAAGGTTGGGTCGTCGGTAAAGTGATTGATCGTAGGCGGTACAATATCGTGTATCACGCTCTGTATACAGGCAATGGCTTCTATCACACCGGCTGCACCGAGGCAGTGGCCTGTCATAGATTTGGTGGCACTGATATTCAGGTTATAAGCGTGTTCGCCGAACACTTCGGTGATGGCTTTTGCTTCAGCACCATCGCCTAATGGGGTAGATGTTCCGTGGGTATTGATGTAATCAATTTCATCGGGGCGCATACCGGCATCTTTCAATGCGGCAATCATTACATTGCGGGCACCCAATCCTTCCGGATGCGGGGCGGTTAAATGGTAGGCATCAGCAGTAGCGCCGCCGCCAGCCAGTTCGCAATAAATTTTAGCACCTCTTTTTACAGCATGTTCGTATTCTTCCAGAACCACTACACCGGCTGCTTCACCCATAACAAAACCATCGCGGTCCTTATCATAAGGTCGGCTGGCTGTTTTGGGGTCGTCGTTGCGCTCGCTCATGGCTTTCATGGCATTGAAACCGCCTACACCTGCAATACTGATTACGGCTTCAGAACCACCACTGAGGATGATATCGGCCTTACCCAGACGGATGTTATCGGCAGCAGCAATCATACCATTGGTACTGGATGCACAGGCACTTACCACGGCAAAATTGGGCCCGCGGAAGCCATGACGCATCGAGATCTGGCCTGCGGCGATATCGAGGATCATTTTAGGGATGAAAAACGGATTGAAACGGGGAGTTCCATCGCCATTCGCAAAATTGATTACTTCTTCCTGGAAAGTGGTTAACCCACCGATTCCACTGGCAAAAATAACCCCTACACGGTCTACGTCGATGTTTTCCTTGCTGATACCGGCATCCTGAACGGCCATATCACTGGCAACCAGGGCCAGTTGGGCAAAACGGTCAAGTTTACGGGCTTCCTTACGATCCATGAAATTGGTGGGATCGAAACCTTTTACCTCACAGGCAAAACGGGTTTTAAATTTGGAAGCATCAAACAAAGTAATGCTGTCAGCCCCCGAAACACCATTGAGCAACCCGTTCCAATAATCGTCGAGATTATTTCCGAGAGGCGTCAGTGTTCCGATACCTGTTACAACAACTCTTTTCAATTGCATTTTTGTTACCTGTTTGAAGTGATAATCCGCCTTTCGGGGCATGTTACGCCACAAAAAGGCGGATTAAAATTATTCCATAGCCGGGTAAAAATCTTACTTAGCGTGCTCTTCAAGGTAAGCAACAGCCTGGCCAACAGTAGTGATGGTTTCAGCCTGCTCATCAGGGATGGAGATGTTGAATTCTTTTTCGAATTCCATAATCAATTCAACGGTATCCAAAGAATCGGCACCGAGGTCGTTGGTGAAAGAAGCTTCATTGGTTACTTCAGCTTCGTCAACACCTAACTTGTCAACTATGATTTTCTTTACTCTTGTAGCGATGTCTGACATTGTAAAAGTTTTTGTTACAGGCGCAAAAATATACTTTTTGTCAAATAAGCAATCTTTTCAGCCATTTTTGTTTTCAGAGCCCCAAAATAGGCATTTTGGCCCGATTGTCCTTTTTACCGCTTATTTTTCGTAAAATGATCATTATCTTGTAGTTCTTACCCCCCGAATATGGCATTAAAAATCATCGACCACGGCTCTAAAGAATACCGCGAAATGGTGGATTTACGCTTCCAGATACTCAGGAAACCACTCGGACTGGGCTTTACCGAGGCCGATCTGGCAGCTGAAAAACAGGATATTCTGCTGGGGGTTTATGAGGATGATAAGCTGGAAGCCTGCTGTATTCTCACCAAAACCGACCCAAAAACGGTTCGTTTACGCCAGATGGCAGTAGGTGCCGGATTACAGGGAAAAGGCATAGGAAGGGCGCTAATGAGCTTTGCAGAGAATATTGCCCGCGACCATGGTTACCGCCGGCTTACCATGCATGCCCGCAAATCGGCCCTGGGTTTCTACGAAAAAAACGGGTATAAAGTATGCAGCGATGAATTTGAAGAAGTGACCATTCCCCATTTTGTGATGGAG
>JAGWTK010000596.1 GCA_028876035.1 Bacteroidota bacterium | reverse complement strand
CCTTCCCTTTTACTGTTGCTACTAACATTGTTGTCCTGGTATTTTCGTCCGCCCAGCCGAACACTAATTGTTCAACCATAAACTTGTCAATATGAAAAAGCAGCTCAATCAAAAGCAAACCGATGCGCTCCTTACCACATTGAAGGAAAGATTTGAAAAGAACATGCCCCGGCACAAGGGTATTGTGTGGACTGCGGTTGAAATGAAGTTGAAAGCGCAACCGGAGAAGCTTTGGTCAATCCAGGAGATGGAAGCAAGCGGTGGCGAACCGGATCTTGTGCTGTTCAATCAAACGAAAACCGATTGGATGTATATAGATTGTTCGGCGGAAAGTCCGGCTGGCCGCCGCAGTCTCTGCTATGATCGCCAGGCGCTGGATGAAAGAAAAGAAGCCAAACCAAAAAGTAGTGCGGTCGACATAGCTGAGGCAATGGGCGTTGAACTGTTGGATGAGGCGCAGTACCGTCTCTTGCAGCAGACGGGTCAATATGACGCCAAAACATCTAGCTGGATCAAAACGCCCGCAGCGATTCGAAAAAACGGCGGTGCCATCTTTTGCGATTATCGCTACGGGCATATCTTCGTTTACCACAACGGCGCGTCGTCTTACTATGCTGCAAGGGGTTTTCGCGCTTTGATACTTATTTGAGCATAGGTGTCGTAAACGAATTCCTGGGATCAAAAAAGAGCGGGTGATTTCAATACAAAATTATTTATTGTCCATGCCGGCGCTTCGCGCGTTCGATATCTCTTTTCCTGATCACAGCCGCATCGCGATGCGCTTTCCGGTGGTAGGCCGCAGCAGCCCGATGATGGGCCCTGGCTGCTTTAGGCCGACCCGTCAGCAAATCATGCGCGGCTGCCCGGTGCTGTGCATGCTCCTTTTCAATGTCTTTACGCAACTCGTTTTTTTCTGCAGGAGTCGCCTGCGCATGCATGAGCAGCGGCGCAACCATAATTGCAATGGCCATCAATACATATTTCATGTGTAGTGTTTAGTGGAAGAGTATGTAAAACAATGCCGTTGTAGTTCAGCTGCAAAGTCCTTGATTTTCATTTGCTGTCAGATGGCAATCTTTCACAACCGGGGAAATTTTTCGCCAATTATCACGGAGCGCTTTCTCCGCTTCGCCAGTTACTGAATACTATCGCTGATGGCAGATCTGGTCATCGCTGATTTCCCAATGGCGGTTTAACATCCTGGTGCCGGATAACGATAATGATCAGTTCACCTACCTGATACCATATACCAATTACATTCAAACTTCCGTACCTATGCCGAACTGTTTCGATTCGATAGGCAGTCTTGGTACTTTGTACTTGGTACTTCGTACTTGCTTATCTTTAACAAAACTGCCATATGCCCCGCTTCCTGCTCTTCCTGGTTACTGCCCTGCTTTCAACTTTGCTGAACGCCCAATCCCCTGCAAGCAGCGCAGCCGCATTTATTAAAACACTCGATCAGCAACAAATAACAAAGGCAGTATTCCCTTTTGATACAGCAGAACGTTTTCGATTTGCCTATGTACCGCTCAATGATCGAAAAGGAATTTCGTTCAATGAACTGAATGAGGGCCAACGCACGGCCGCCATGAATTTGCTGAAATCCTGCGTAACGAACGAGACGGCTGCCCGGGTAAGCGCCATCATGCAGCTCGATGTTATCCTCAAAAAAATGGAAAGCCGGTCTGCGGAGGATCATTTCCGGGATCCGGGAAAATACTTTATCTCCATTTTCGGTGTGCCCGCTGCAAAAGGCATCTGGGGCTGGCGACTGGAAGGACACCATGTAGCATTTCATTTTTCCTCCGAGGATAATACATTGGTGAGTGGCACACCTGGTTTCATGGGTAGTAATCCGGCGATTGTGCCCGACGGACCCGAAAAAGGAAAGGAAATATTGAAACCAGAAGCCGATGGAGGATTTGCGGCCCTCAACGCTTTGAGTGAAACCGAAAAGCAAAAGGCGATTATTGCAACAGACGCACCAGCCGATATTGTTACTGCTGCCAATAGAAAGGCGATGATTGAACATCCGGCCGGCATCTTCTACCGCGATATGAATCCATCTGCCCAAAAGAAAATAATGGACCTGCTATCATTGTACGTCCATCGTTATACAAAGCTGTTTGCCGATGACATGCTGCGTCAAATCAAAGAAGCAGGATATGACAACCTTCAGTTCGCCTGGGCTGGTGCAACGGAACGCTTGCCGGGTAAGCCATGGTACTACCGCATACAAGGTCCAACCATTATCATCGAATGCGACAACACACAGAACAACGCCAATCATATGCACACCGTCGTGCGTGATTTGAAAAATGATTTTGGCGGCGATCTCTTACTTGAGCACTACCGCCAACAACACTAGCGCAAAAAAAGCCCGGTTATTAAACCGGGCTCGCACTTACCTGATACTTGTACTGCTAAACA
>JAGWTK010000595.1 GCA_028876035.1 Bacteroidota bacterium | reverse complement strand
ATACTTCTTTGTCATGTGGTAATAACAAAGGTAGATTCTCGGCTCTTCCCGTTCGGGGCTCGTTTCGCTTCGGCTACGCCTTCGCTTCACTACGCCCCGAACGGGAAGCCATTCTGTTGCACTTATAAGTTGAACTTAGGTTTACACATTACCCCGCCCATCCTTCCCTGTCCAAACTCCTGTACTGTATCGCCTCCGCCAGGTGTGCCGCCTGGATATCCGGTGCAGCGGCCAGGTCGGCGATCGTGCGACTCACTTTCAGGATGCGGTCGTACGCGCGGGCCGAGAGGTTCAGCTTGTTCATGGCGGTTTTCAGCAGGTTTTGGGAAGAGGGTTCCAGCTGGCAATACGCGCGGAGCATGCGGCTGTTCATTTGTGCGTTGGCATAGATACCGGGTTGTTCCGCAAAACGTACGGCCTGGAGGGCGCGGGCAGCTACCACACGGTCACGGATAACCGAAGAGGTCTCGGAGGATAGACGCGCCGATAATTCATTAAACGCAACGGGGGTTACTTCCACATGCAGATCGATGCGGTCGAGCAGGGGACCGGAAACCTTGTTCAGGTATTTTTGTACGGCGCCGGGCGGACAACTGCATTCTTTTTCGGGATGATTGTAAAACCCGCAGGGGCAAGGATTCATTGAAGCAATCAGCATAAAGCTCGCGGGAAAATCAAGCGAGGTGCGGGCACGGCTGATCGTTACTTTGCGTTCTTCCATTGGTTGCCGCATTACTTCCAGGGCAGTTCTTTTAAATTCTGGTAGTTCATCCAGAAATAACACGCCGTTGTGCGCGAGGGAGATTTCACCTGGCTGTGGAATACCCCCACCACCAACCAGGGCTGCATCACTCACCGTATGGTGCGGCGAACGGAATGGCCTTCGCGCAATCAGGGTGGCATGCTCGGGCAGTTTGCCGGCAACGCTGTGGATCTTGGTGGTCTCCAATGCTTCTTCCAGCGAAAGCGGTGGTAATATGGTGGGCAGGCGTTTTGCCAGCATGGTTTTGCCGGCGCCGGGCGGACCAATTAATATCGCATTGTGTCCGCCTGCCGCTGCGATCTCAAGCGCGCGTTTGATGTTTTCTTGTCCTTTTACTTCATTGAAGTCGATATCAAAATCATGCTGCGATTGCGCGAATACTTCCTGTACATCGGCTTGCACCGGTTGAAAAGAGTCAGGTGTTTCGAAAAAGCGAATGACATCATTTAAATGGCGCATACCGTACACCGGTAGTCCTTCTACCATGGCAGCCTCTAGTGCATTCTGTTCCGGAACCAGCAAGCCCTTAAAACCGTCTTTATGCGTAGTGATGGCAATGGGCAATGCGCCTTTGATCGGTTGGATGCTGCCATCTAATCCCAGCTCGCCCATCATTACATACTGTTCCGGCGAACAGGCATCGGGCAATTGCTCCGAAGCGCCGAGTGTGCCGATGGCCATGGGCAGATCGAAGGCAGAACCACTTTTTTTGATATCTGCTGGCGCGAGGTTCACCACCAGTTTGGTGCGCGGCATATAATAGCCATTGCTTTTGAGCGCACTTTCCACGCGTTGCAGACTTTCTTTTACGGCACTATCAGGCAATCCCACAATATGATAACCCGCGCCGGCCAATACGTTCACTTCCACCGTGATACTGATGGCTTCCACACCATACACGGCGCTGCCAAAGGTTTTTACCAGCATAGTAAAATGGCTGTCTGGATAAAGGAACAAGAGGTCGTCGCATGCCGGTTCCTGGCCGGTAATTCGGGTGATAAGATTCGCCTTGTCATGATTGGTGTTTCATTCAAAACTATGTGCAGGCTAACGATAGCGGTGGGGAATAAAACGCCGGGAAGAGGGTATTTCAATCCGCCGGGCAGGAGGATTTTCCTGTGTTATGGAATGCGGGAATATAAGAGACTAAAAGCTTATCAAACTTTCTCACTAGGGATTACTGCCAATTGGCGAGCATAAATAAAAATATTCAACTAGCAACAGGGGGTGAACTTATTGGCTAAGTTTAAGGAAATGTTCAAGCGTGCTGTTGTAGTTAAGAAGGATTTAAGCAGCTTTGTTAAGGATGAAGAAGATGTCAAGTCTGGTGAATAGGGTATCGTATTTGCGCCGTTTTTGGTAAATTAGGTTAACCTAAACCCAAAAGAAATGGCAACAGATTTAGTCTATGAAAAGCAGTTTCTGCTGATGCATGAAATCTTGGAATCATTCAAGAAGACCATGATTATTATCACCAAAAGTGGAAATGAAAAATCTGGCATGATACCAATTTACGAACTACTAAGTACACCAAAACTTCATTTTGGTATGGTGGTGGCGTTGTTGAATAACCCACAAGACTTTAAACCGAACGGCGCTGAGTTAGATTATTATAGCAAGACCATACCTGTTGAAAAGCAAATTAAAACTTACAGGTATGGCTATGAAGAA
>JAGWTK010000594.1 GCA_028876035.1 Bacteroidota bacterium | reverse complement strand
ACAGATGGCTGCTACACCTCCGATGGGCTGGAATTCGTATAACTGTTATGGTTCGGCTGTGCATGAAAACGAAGTAAAAGCCAATGCGGATTACCTGGCCGCCCATTTCAAACAGTTCGGATGGCAATACATTGTCGTGGATTTTCTCTGGTCCTACGACAATCCACCGGGAAGCCTCATTGGTAATCCATTCCAGAAGAATTTACAGGATGGCTCATTCGTTCCCTGGCTAACGATGGACGAATGGGGCCGGCTAATGCCACAACCCACAAAATTCCCTTCCTCTTTCGGGGGTAAAGGATTTAAACCACTGGCAGATTATGTACATGCACTCGGACTTCGGTTTGGCATTCACGTTATGCGGGGAATACCGCGGCAGGCGGTATGGGCAAAATCGCCGGTGAAAGGCGCACCCGGCATTACGGCGGATATGATTGCAGATACCGGTTCCACCTGCCCGTGGATGAACCATATGTATGGACTGGATATGCGCAAACCCGGCGCACAGGCCTACCTGAATTCGATCGTCGCACTCTATGCAGAATGGGATGTCGATTTTTTAAAGGTCGATGACCTGTCAAGGCCTTACAGCCATGCAGAAGTAGAAGGCTACCACAATGCCATTGTCAGCAGCGGCCGGCCCATGGTGCTGAGCATTTCCCCCGGTGCAACTCCCGTCAGCGCTGCAGCGCATGCCGCCCAATACACCAACATGTGGCGTATGGCCGACGATTTCTGGGATAACTGGAAGGAGATAAAGCAGATGATGGATTATGCGGTTCAATGGCAGGGACAAGGTGGCGAAGGCCATTGGCCCGATTGCGATATGCTGCAGATTGGTAAATTATCGAAGCGCGGCCCCGTAGGCAAAGAGCGATATAGTCGCTTTACCCGCGATGAATTGTATACGCACATGAATTTCTGGTGCATTTATAATTCACCCCTGATGATCGGCGGAAACCTGCCGGAAAATCGTTCCCTGGAAGACAGTCTGTACAGTAACCCGGCGGTACTGGCCGTAAACCAGCAGGGTCGGCACCCAAAGCGGTTGTGGCACACCGATAGTGCTTCTATCTGGGTTTCAGATCAACCGGCCGGCGCAGGCTGGTATGCAGCCATATTCAATTTGAGTGAACAGGAGAAGACGATTGATTTGCCGTTTGGATTATTGCCTGCAAAGGAAAGACTGACGGTAAAAGATTGCTGGACCGGCCAGGGAAAAGCCGGTCTCCGCAAATACCAGGTAACACTTCGGCCTCACGCCAGCGTACTGCTGCAGATAAACAAGCAACAAAAAAACAACTAACATTACCCCCACAATACAGCATTATGATAAATCTGAAATCCCTGGAAGTTTGGTTTGTAACAGGAAGCCAGCATTTGTATGGAGAGGCTACCCTGCAGCAGGTAGCCAGTCACGCCCGGGAAATAGCGGGTTCGCTCAATGAGGCTGCTGCAATACCTGTTACCATTGTTTGGAAACCCACTGTAAAATCTACAGAGGAAATTTATGCGGTTTGCAAAGAAGCCAACGCACAGGAGAACTGTATCGGACTGATTACCTGGATGCACACTTTTTCCCCGGCGAAAATGTGGATCAACGGCCTGAAGATTCTGCAAAAGCCCTTTCTGCACCTGCATACCCAATACAACCGGGATATTCCCTGGAGCAGCATCGATATGGATTTCATGAACCTCAACCAGAGTGCCCATGGGGATCGGGAGTTTGGATTTATGGTTAGCCGGCTGCGCATCAACCGGAAAGTAGTAGCAGGTCATTGGAAAGATGAAACGGTGCGGGCCCAGATTGGGGGGTGGACAAGAGTTGCTGCCGGCTGGCACGATTGGCAAGGGGCACGCTTCCTGCGCATTGGCGACAACATGCGCTTTGTGGCCGTAACGGAAGGTGATAAGGTGGAAGCAGAAACAAAGTTTGGTTATTCTGTTAATACCTGGGGCGTGGGTGACCTGGTGAAAGTAATCAATGAAACCAGCGATGCAGAGATAAATAAACTGGTGCAGGAATATGCCGATACTTACACGCTGGCTTCCTCACTGGCGAAGGGCGGCGCCATGCACCAGTCATTGCGGGAAGCAGCCAAAATTGAAATTGGTATCGAACGGTTTTTACAGGAGGGAAATTTTAAGGGATATACTGACACATTCGAAGATCTGCACGGCATGGTGCAATTGCCCGGCATCGCATCGCAGCGATTGATGGCAAAGGGGTATGGTTTTGCGGGTGAGGGCGACTGGAAAACAGCCGCCCTGGTACGTGCGATGAAAGTAATGGGTACAGGTCTGCCCGGTGGCAATTCGTTTATGGAAGATTATACCTACCATTTTGAACAAGGCAACGAACTGGTGCTCGGTGCTCATATGCTGGAGATTTGTTCTTCTATTGCCAAAGACAAACCTTCCTGTGAAGTACATCCCCTGGGTATTGG
>JAGWTK010000593.1 GCA_028876035.1 Bacteroidota bacterium | reverse complement strand
CCGCACCAACCAGCCATCAACTACCCAGTTGCAGAACGTACAGGACGTTTCTAACCCGCAAAACATCCGTACCGGTAACCCTGATCTGAAACAGGAGTTTGTACACAACCTGAACATGGGTTACAATAAATTCCAGATAGCCAACTTCCAGTTCATTGCCTTCAATATAAACGGAAGTGTTACCCAGAACAAAATTGCTAATAGTATTGATACGCTTGGCAAAGGAGTGCAGCTGACCCGGCCGGTAAACCTTAACGGGGCCTACAATGCATCAGTATTTTTTACTTATGGGAAAACGATGAAAAAACTAAAAGGCGGTAATATCAATGCCACCACGTTCGTGAATTTTAACCACGATGTAAGCCAGCTCTACAAACAAATCAATAATACGACCGGTTGGATCCTCACACAATCGCTCGGAATCAATTACAACCACAAACAACTTGACCTTGGGTTTAATGGCAGTGTGGCCTATAACAATACCCGTTATAGCCTGCAGTCCACTTTGAACAGCACGTATTATACCCAGACCTACTCTCCCGAAATCACCTATACCTTTTTCAAGAGATTAATCGCTTCTACTGATCTGGATTATACCATCAACTCGGGTTTGTCTGCGGGCTACAACCAGCACATCGCTTACTGGAACGCAAGTATTGCCATGCAGATTTTCAAGAAGAAAGATGGTGAAATCAAATTATCGGCCTTCGACCTGCTGAAACAAAACAAAAGCCTTAGCCGCAGCACTGGTGACAACTATATCCAGGACACACGCACCAACGTGATCGGTCGCTACCTTTTGCTTAGCTTCACCTATAATATCCGCAAGGGTAGCCAGCAAAGCAATATGCCCATGATGCCACGACAGTTCCAGCGGGGGATGAGGGATATGCGGATCGTGAATTAAGTTGTAAGTAATAAGTGGTAAGTTGTAAGCCTGCTTCAAAGTACAGATCACGAAAATGTCAGAAAGCCAACAGCCAATAGCTAATGCCCAACGCCTCCCTGCTCACATCAGGAACATCATCTTCGACCTGGGCGGTGTGATCATGAACATCGACTTCAAGCTCACGGAAGCTGCGTTCAATAAGCTGGGCTTCACGAATTACCGCGAGTTCATGACGCAGTTTCATATTACGCCTTTGTTTGAAGCGTATGAAACTGGAAAGATCGGCGATGCAACCTTTATTAAAGGTGTACAGGAGCTTTCGGGCCTGAACATAACGGAGGAGGAGGTCGTTGAAGCATGGAACGCATTGCTGCTGGATTTCCCACCCGAACGGTTAGCGTTACTGGAATCGCTTCAACAGCGGTATCGTTTGTTCCTGCTCAGCAATACCAATGCCTTGCATTACGCGGCCTTCCAGGACAAGCTGCATGCACAAACCGGCAAGCTGCTGGAGGATTATTTCGAAAAGACGTATTACTCGCATACCACGCAGTTGCGAAAACCACATGCCGCTATCTACCAATTAGTACTGGATGAAAACGACCTTCGCGCAGCAGACACCTTGTTCATAGATGATACGGCCTCTAATTTCTCCGGGGCGGAATCCCTTGGTATCAAAACCCTGCATTTGAAACCCCCGGTGCAAATAACTGAGCTGGCCTGGTAGATTGCACGGTAGCGCTAGTGCGTCTCTTTTACCTCTTCAAAATCGATGTAATCGCCGGCAATGTCTGGCGATTTGGCGGAAGGCTGGCTTTCCCGGCGGTGCGTACCGGCTTCTTGTTCTTGCTGCGCCTGGTGTTGCTGCATCTGTTCCTGCATGGCGCTGAACTGGCGCCGAATCTGGCGGGTAGTACGGGCAACAGGAAGTATGAGGTTGAATACCAGTCGGTATACAAACCAGGCCACCAAAGCAAACAGTATAAAACGGAGTATCATGAGTTTGTAAATGTACAAACACCTAACAAGCAGGCAGTGTTAATGTTTCCCCGACAGCCGGGTATGCGGACTGGCGGCGTCCAGAACGGATAAATTGCAAAAATTAATGGATAAGAAGGGAACCGGATTTGGAACGAATGGGCTTATTGCCGTACATTTGTAACGGAAAAATGAATCAGCGAAGGGAACGGCAACGTTCCCTTCTTCTTTACCCACCCATGACTGGCGACACACAAATTAAGAAGATTGGTGAGATGATGCAGGAACTGCTGGCGGATAACCCGGAATGTTTCCTTGTGGAAGTGCGCATCAAACCCACCAATAATATTAAGATCGCACTGGATGCAGACAACGGGCTTTCTATCGAGAAATGCGTTGCCTATAACCGGCGGTTGTACAAGCAAATAGAAGAGGCAGGTCTGTACCCCGACGGCGATTTTTCGCTGGAAGTTTCTTCGCCGGGCCTTGATGAACCCCTCAAAATGCACCGGCAGTATGTAAAGAACACCGGTCGCCCCGTGGAAGTGACCCGCAACGACGGGGAAAAGGTGGAAGGCGTAC
>JAGWTK010000592.1 GCA_028876035.1 Bacteroidota bacterium | reverse complement strand
GGATCAACGCATTGTTGACTGCTCCCGCACGTTCTGATAGGCCCATAGTATTAGCAGGGTATTATGACGAGCAGGGTAAAGATCGTATAGAGATAGAAAGCAATTATTACCGTGAGCGCCTGTACAACCTTGAACATGCGATTCATCACATGGCATTGATAAAAATTGGTGTAAACGCCATGCAGGCTGCCGCGCTGCCGGCAGGATTTGGCGTTGCTCCTGCTACTATCCGATACCAAAACTCATGTGCACAGTAAGCTTTGTTCCCACTACCGCGGGTGTTTGCATAGCGCATAACCGGGATGAAAAGAAGTCCCGGCCTATTGCAGCACCGCCTTCCGTATCTGCCAGGAATGGTATACAAGTGCTATCACCGGCCGATGGATTGGCTGGCGGCACCTGGATTGGCTGCAACGAGCTGGGTGCAGCTGCTGCCTTGCTCAATGGCGCATTCATAGCACACGCCAACCAGGGACCATACAGAATGAGTCGCGGTTTGATTTTGTTGGACATGCTCGCGTCAGCAAACCTCACCGGCTATTTCAAGTCGGTAAATCTCACCGGCATTGAACCATTTACGGTTGTTATTTGGGAGGATTCGCGACTGACCGATGCCCGTTGGGATGGCAATGAAAAATTCCTCACAGAAAAAGATGCAACCCATGCTCATACCTGGTCTTCGGTGACACTGTACGATACACCGGTGCAAAAAAAACGTCAACAGTGGTTCGATAAATGGCGTCTTAAGGAAGCCCTGCCTGATCCGCTGTCGGTTTCTGCCTATCACCTCGCGGGAGGCGAAGGCAACCCCGAAATCGATTTGCGAATGGAACGTTCAGGATTTCTGACAGTAAGCCATACGTTGCTGCTTATTGCGGATGAAAGGGCATCCATGCAGTATACCGATTTACGCAATGCGGCCGAATACATGGCCGTCATTCATTTTACCCATTCCAGCCGCGCCCGCCAATGATTACACGACGCCTTCGCCGAAGTCCTTTTTTCATCAGACTATTCAACTGGGAATACTGGTCTTTCAATATGGTCTATAGCTGGATTATGCCGGTATGGTTTGTACTTGCAGCACGGGCACGATCTTTTTTCTTTTTTTCGGCCGCCAATCCATCAATTGAATACGGCGGATTTCTAATGGAGTCAAAAAAAAAGATTTACGATCTTCTTGATCCGGTCGTGTATCCGCCCACCCTGTATTTCGCTGCCGGTACGGAAGCCGCAGCAGTCAGACGCGTTATCACTACTATGGGCATGCAGTTTCCGTTGATCGCGAAACCAGATATTGGCGGACAGGGACGAGGTGTGAAACTACTGCAATCACCGGCCGATATAGACAGCTATGCGTGTACGCAGGTAGACTTTCTCATACAGGCTTATATTCCTTATCCTAACGAAGTAGGTATTTTTTATTACCGGTTTCCGGGTGCAGAAAAGGGGCATATATCCGGCGTTGTTGAAAAGAAAATGCTGGCAGTTACTGGTGATGGACTGGCATCAATAAGAACGTTGCTATTGCGCAATCCCCGGTACGTGTTGCAAATGTCCGCGTTGGAAAAACAATATGGCGCAACACTGGAAGAGGTTTTGCCCGCAGGCGAATACCGCGAACTGGTGCCTTATGGCAACCACGCAAGAGGCGCGCTCTTTACAGATAGTACGCATTTAGTTACTCCGGCACTTGAAGCGATGATGGACAAACTTTGCAAAAGCATTCCAGGTTTCCATTACGGTCGACTGGATATTCGCTATAAGGACTGGGACTCGCTTTGCAAGGGAGAATCCTTCGCTGTCATTGAACTCAATGGCGCGGGCTCAGAACCCACACATATGTATGATCCGAAGCACAGTCTCTTTTTCGCTTGGAAGGAAATCATTCGACATTGGGTAATACTTTGGAAAATCAGCCGGGCAAACCACGCAAACGGACATTCCTATATGACCCAAAAAGAGGGCCTTCAGATGTTTCGTGACAACAAGCAATTCATGAAAAAACTCGCAGCGATTGGGGCCTAGCACCATCCATATTTTTTTTATCGGAATGGGCATTAGCTTTTTAGGCGCATTGCCACTGGGCAACCTGAATGTAAGTGCAACACAGATAGCCGTCAGCGAATCCCATAAAAAAGCCTGGTGGTTTGCGCTGGGTGTTGCGCTTATCGAAATAGTGTATGTTCGACTATCCCTGCAGGGACTTCGTTACCTGGTATTAAATAGCCATTGGTTTCTCCTGCTGCAGTGGATGGCAGTAGCGGTATTTCTTCTATTGGGTATTGTTTCAATTCGGGCGGCATTACAGCAAAGGGATCAAAAACCTGTATTGCTCCGGCAGGGTATGCATCGCTTTTTTTTGGGAGCGCTGATGAGCGCATTGAATCCTGCGCAATTTCCTTTTTGGATTGTATGGAGCAGTTCACTTATCAGTGAGCATGTATTGAA
>JAGWTK010000591.1 GCA_028876035.1 Bacteroidota bacterium | reverse complement strand
CAATGTTCCCGCTGGGCCTGGATGAACCCGGCTTAATAATGTCATAGGCGCAGGCTACCTGTATGTCCGGATCTGAGGCATCTCCTGTAAACCTGCGGAAAAAACCATTGGGACCGAACAGTTCCAGGTCGTATTGCCTTCCCGGGAATCCGTCGAGCGACCAGCCGTCCTGCAATGCGTCGCCGGCTTTTACTGCATAGGCCCGCATCGGCATCGTTTCGGACTGGTATTGGTTTCGTGCGTAGATGCTAAAGGGTGCTCCCATCGATTTGTAACCAAACACTGTATTGCCCGCTTTGAGACCAATCGAAAATTGTTGCTTATCGGTGGTAAGATTCCCGTCTGCGTACAACTCATAGGGCAACGCGACCGAAGGCCGGGTTCCTTTTTCCTGCGCCGGGAGAAAGGAGGGCTTTTGACCCGACCTGGCTGATTGTGCCAGTTCTTCATTGCTTAATATCCTGTAGTTGTCGGGGAGATGCTTAAACCTGGCCTTGTGGATGCGTTCTACTTCCGCGTCCCGCTCAACCAGGGCCGGTGTACCAATGGTTTCACCATTATAGGGTCTGAATGCCGAGCTGATATCACCGCAGATTGTCCGCCGCCACGCACTGATATTTGTCTCGTTAATCCTGCTGTTGAATTTGTTAGATAAGAATTTTTCCAGGAAACGCAGCGATGAAGTATGATCGAATACTTCTGAACATACCCATCCACCCCGGCTCCAGGGCGATACTACCAGCATGGGTACACGAAAACCAAGTCCAATCGGACTTTCTCTTACCTCTTTTGCTTCCGAATGTTGTTCTGTTTTTTGCACGTACTCTACCGTGCTGTCGATACCCGGAGAAACCAAACCCGTATTTTGCTTGTAAGGATTGGGTACTGTGAACGGTGGCACATGATCGAAATAGCCATCATTCTCATCGTAAGTAATGATCAGTACTGTCTTTTTCCACACTTCAGGATTCTTCGTCAATATGTCCATCACTTCGCTGATATACCAGGAGCCATACCATGCGGCGCCCGGGTGATCAGAAAAATTCTCCGGAGCTACAATCCATGATACGACCGGGAGCTGTCCTTGCTGTACATCTTGCCGGAACCGGGCCAACACGTCTCCTTTGGGCACCTGGACTTCACGCTCCGTATTCCCGTCTTTGTAATGCAGGGTCGTCAATGCATGGTAGTCGGGGTCAACGGCATTATTGGCAAAGGCTTTTTCGTGGATGCGTTTTGAATAATCAGACAATTGTTCAAATTTTTCCAGCGTATAGATATGCTGCTCTGCCCGGTTTTTCTGCAGGTAGTTTTTAAGCGATTCGATTTGCTTGCTGATTGCCGGTTTTTTTTCGGGCGGGGCTGCGGCCAGTTCCAGCTCCAGCTTTGCCATTTCTTTTTCAGCGGCGATAGCCTGTAATGGTAAGCTCTTTATGTATTGCGGGTACAGCTTAACGTTGTATTGCGCGAAAAATTCGAGCGGATTGTCGGTAAAGTTGGCCAGCCATGCATCCTCTTCTCCTTCGAGACCCAGTCCTACACTGATTTCATTCTGGTACACTTTCCAGGGAATGCCGGCGTCTTCCAGCCGTTCCGGGAAGGTTTTCCAGTTACCCCAGTTATCATAGTCGGTATCACCGTTCCAAACGCGCGCATGTGCCGCAGCTTCGGCACGCTCCCGAATGGTGCCGGTCCAGAAATACAACCGGTTGGGCGTGGTGCCTGTCAACGAAGAACAGAAATTTTGATCGCACACCGTAAATGCATCTGCCAGGGCATAATAAAAAGGAATATCTCTTCGGGTGTAGTAGCCCATCGTCAATGGCATTCCTGCATACGCAGTGTTACCGGAATGTTTGGCTTCCAGCCAGCCGTTGTTTTTTCCGCCGTTCAGTGCATCTACCTGGTTGCTCCAGGAATGCGGCAGGGAACTCATCCAGGTCGCTTTGGTGGCTTCAATGTCCAGGTGAAACGGCGCATAGTGCCGGCCATCTTTATCTGCCTGCACCCATACCGGTTGCTGGTTGGGTTGCCTGAGAACACGCGGGTCATTGAACCCGCGAACGCCGCGCAGGCTTCCGAATGTATGATCGAACGATCGGTTTTCCTGCATCAGCAGTACGATATGTTCGGCATCCATAAACGTGCTGCCCGCGGCCGGGTCAATGGCCAGTGCTTTTTTTATAGATTCAGGCAATACCTGCATCATGCCTGCACCGCCTGCCATCACGGTGGCTTTTTTCAAGAAATCGCGCCTGTTCTCCATACGCTGGTAATTATACTGTCAAACTACAGATTGTAAAGGGAATAATCCTGCTGAATATAAGATTTAAGACAGAATTCATGTGCCGGCAGATATTGTGTCATTCAGACACGGCCTGCCGCAACAGCACAGGATGGTTGCACGATAGCCAATGTATACCTTTCCTTTTAAACATCGAATTGCCGCTATTAT
>JAGWTK010000590.1 GCA_028876035.1 Bacteroidota bacterium | reverse complement strand
GCCTCCATCTGGAAAGAAAAAATGGGACACGATATTGTCGCCTGCAGGAACAACGAAGAACTGTACGATAAAAAACTGGCGGATGCCGTATTCATCAGCACGGCCGATTTCCAGCACGCACGCCATGCCATTGAAGCGGTGAATGCGGGCTGCGATGCATACGTGGAGAAGCCATTTGCTGAAACAATGGAAGACAACCGGGCGGCTCTTAAAGCAATTAAGGCGGCCAATAAAATTGTACAAATAGGATCGCAGCGGAGAAGCGGTGCCAACTACCATGCGGCCAATGAATTTATCCGCTCCGGCAAATTCGGTGATATTAAGATGGTAGAGCTCAGCTGGAATGTAAACCAGCCCGGTCGCTGGCGTCGGGTAGCCTTACTGGAAAAATTGAAGGAAGAGGACACCGACTGGAAACGATTCATCATGAACCGCCCGTACGAAAACTTCGATCCGAGGAAATACCTGGAGTATCGCTTGTTCTGGCCTTATTCATCGGGCTTACCCGGTCAGTGGATGAGTCACCAGATTGATACGGTGCATTGGTTCTCCGGCTTGCAACATCCGCGCAGCGTGGTAGCCAACGGAGGCATTTATATGTGGAAAGACGGTCGCAAAAACTGGGATACGATTACCGCTGTATTTGACTATGGTCCTGCCAACGACCCCAGCACCGGATTCCAGGTGAGCTTCCAGTCGAGAATGGACAATGGCGACGAAAACCCAGCAGAGATCTATTATTCAAACGGAGGAGAACTGAACCTTGTAACCAACAAAGTTTCTCCGAAAGGCGGCTTGCGAAAAGGCGCTGCAGCAGCGATGAACATGCAGGAAAATCTTTTACCGGAACTGAGTTTGTCAAATACGGAAGCGGTTGTAGCATCTGCCAATACCGGCGGTGATACACTTACCAGCAACCACGTACGAAACTGGATGGAATGTGTTCGCAGCCGAAAACAACCCAATGCACCCGTTGAAGCCGGTTATTCTCACTCGATCGCTACGATCATGTCGAATGCGGCCGTGCATACCGGTCAGAAAGCAACCTTCGACGAAAAAACACAGGAAGTAATGGCCGGCGGAAAAGTGTTCAAATACTAATCACCTTTAAGCGATCGAACGACGCGGATGTATACGATAAAAAAATCCTTACTCGCCCTCGCCGGGATGGCCTTGGGTATGGTAGTCATTGCACAGTCTAATCTGCCCGTAAAACTGCAACGCGAACCGGCAAAGCAACGCATTAGTGTTAGCATCGGCGGGAAACCATTCACCGCGTTCTTCTTCCCCGATACACTGGAGAAGCCGGTGCTGTATCCCATCATTGCTGCCAACGGTACAACGGTTACGCGTGGTTTTCCACTCGATCCAAAACCGGGCGAACCCACCGATCACCCGCATCACATTGGTACCTGGTTCAATTATGAAAATGTAAACGGACTGGACTTCTGGAACAATTCGTTTGCGATTCCAAAAGAGAAAAAAGAACACTATGGCTGGATTAAAACAAGGGGTGTTCCGGTAATAAAAGACGGGAAAATCGGACAACTCACCTACCATGCTGATTGGACCAATCAACAAAACGAAACACTGCTGAAGGAAACAACCAGCTTTGCATTCAGCGGCACGGCAGATACGCGGATCATCGACCGCTTTACAACGCTGGAAGCAGCGATGGAGGTAAGTTTTACAGATGCAAAAGATGGCTTGCTGGGATTGCGCCTCGCAAGGGAATTGCAGATACCCGCTGTGGAAGATAAAAAGTTCACAGATGCAAATGGCATCGTAACCATTGTAAAAGGGAAGCCCGACAGCATCTCCAACGGGAATTACCTTACCAGCGAAGGCAAGCAGGGCGACGCCGCCTGGAGTACCCGCGGCCGCTGGTGCAAGGTATACGCGAAAATGGGCAATGATTCCGTGAGTATCACCATCATCGACCATCCAAAAAATCCGAACTACCCCACTTTCTGGCATGCGCGCGGATACGGTTTATTCGCTGCCAACCCACTCGGAGAAAAAATATTCACCAACGGTAAATCAAGTAAAAACCTTACACTGAAGAAAGGTGAATCCGTTAGCTTCCGTTACCGGATTGTCGTACACAACGGAAAAACAAGTGTTTCTAACGAGCGAGTTAATCAGTTGGCGGATGATTTCGCTAAGTAGTTGAATAGTTTAAAAGTCTAAGAGTTTAAAAGTTCTGACTGTATAACGCGCCGTGATTCTGGATAAATTGATTTTGTGCATCTTTTTTCGTTCGCACTCTCCGTTGATGAATAATTATTAAAGTGCAAAAGAGTACCATCATTCTTGCTATTGTTTGTGTTCGATAATCACTTTAGTGTGCATTTGTACCTGCGGGAACGCTTCTGGAAGATTCTTGCACTTGAACATTTTTATGTCTTAGAGGGAGCTTGCGGAGAAACAACTTTTAAACTCTTAAACACTTAAA
>JAGWTK010000589.1 GCA_028876035.1 Bacteroidota bacterium | reverse complement strand
CGGTATTGTGTTCAATCACAAGGATAGAATGCCCTTGTTCGATTAATGCATTGAATGAAGCCAGCAATTTTTTAATGTCATGGAAATGCAAGCCTGTGGTGGGTTCATCAAAAATGAAAAGTATCTGCCCCTGTGATCTGCCTTTGCCCAGAAAGGAGGCCAGCTTCACCCGCTGCGCTTCGCCACCTGAAAGGGTATCAGATGACTGGCCGAGCTTTATATAGCCCAGGCCAACATCCTGCAGTGTGCGGATGCGATTGACCACCTCTTTTTCCGCCGCGAAAAATTCCATGGCTTCGTCAACGCTCATCTCCAGCACTTCGTAAATATTCTTATCCTTGTAACGTACTTCGAGAATTTCCTCTTTGAATTTTTTTCCTCCGCATACTTCGCAGGTAAGGTGCACGTCGGCCAGGAATTGCATTTCTACCACCTGTTCACCTTCTCCTTTGCAGGTATCGCAGCGCCCGCCGTCTACATTAAAGGAAAAATGCTTGGGCATAAAACCGCGCATCTTGCTCAGGGGCTGCCGCGCAAACAAGTCGCGGATTTCGTCGTAGGCTTTGATATAGGTAATAGGATTGCTGCGGGAAGATTTGCCGATAGGATTCTGATCAATCATTTCTACCTGGCTAATACGATCCGTATCGCCACTGAGCGCTTTGAAACTGCCTGCTTTGTCGGCCATCTCCCCGGATAGCCGGCGGAGTGCCGGATACAAAATTTGTTTGACCAGAGTGGTTTTGCCACTGCCGCTGACGCCACTTACCACGCAAAGCACGTTCAGTGGAAAGCTTACGTCGATATTCTTCAGGTTGTTTTGCCGGGCACCTTCAACGGTAATCTTACTATTCCAGCGACGGACTTGTTTGGGTGCTGCGATGGCCAAATCGCCACGGAGGTATTGACCGGTCAGACTTCGGTCGTTACGGACGATGTGCTGGTAATCGCCGGCCGCCACCACTTCACCGCCGAGGTGACTGGCCAGCGGGCCCATGTCGATGATGTAATCGGCTTCGCGCATCATCATTTCATCGTGCTCAACCACCACCACGGTATTGCCGAGATCCCTGAGTTCTTTCAATACAGTTATCAGTCGCTCTGTATCGCGTGAATGCAGGCCGATCGAGGGTTCATCGAGTATATACAGCGAATTGGTAAGATTGCTGCCGAGGCTGCGGGTCAACTGTATCCGCTGGCTCTCTCCTCCGCTCAATGAATTGGCGAGGCGATTCAGGGTTAGATACCCGAGGCCCACATCCATCAGTGTTTTGATGCGGTGGTTTACTTCCAGCAGGATGCGCTTCGCGACCTGCTGATCATGTTCGCTCAATGTTAGTTTGCTGAACCAATCCTGTAAATCTTTCACGGGCATTTCACAGAGCTCGCCGATATGTTTACCACTGATTTTTACATATAGCGCTTCTTTGCGAAGGCGGTAGCCCTGGCATTCGGGACAGCGGGTGCGGCCACGGTAGCGTGACAGCATAACACGGTACTGCACTTTATAAAGGTTCTGTTCAACTTCGCGGAAGAAATCGTCAATACCATTGGCGAACTCATTCCCTTTCCACAACACGGCATACTGTTCTTTGGTAAGATCGATAATGGGTGTATGTACAGGGAAATCGAATTTCCGGGCAGCTTTCACAAACGCTTCTTTCCACAGGCCCATCTTCTCTCCTTTCCAGGGAGCAACCGCTCCTTCGTATACACTTAGCCGTTTGTCGGGAATCACCAGGTCTTCGTCGATGCCGAGTACCAGTGAAAATCCCTCGCATACCGGGCAGGCGCCAAAGGGGTTATTAAAGGAAAAAAGATTGGGAACGGGTTCTTCAAATTCTATACCGTCGAGTTCAAACCTGTTGGAATGGTGCCGGAGCTCTTTGCTGTTGATTTCAAGAAACATCTCTCCTTCACCTTCATAGAATGCGGTATTAACTGAATCTGCTATCCGGTGGCGATCGTCTTCATCGAATTCCTTTACCACCAGTCGATCGATCAGTACATACACCGGCTTTTTGGCAGATGGCTTCCAGTTTTTTTGCTCCAGCAGGTCTTCAATGCGCAATACTTCTCCATCGTACAGCCGGGAAAATCCTTTTTGTAAAAGAATATTGAGTTCGTCCTGCGGATTTCGTTTAGCATGTTGTTTAAACGGAACCAGTATCAGTATTTTGTCGCCCTCCCGGCCTGCAACGATGGCTTCCACCACTGCAGTGGTATCGTCTTTTTTTACTTCGCGGCCAGATACGGGCGAGATGGTTTTACCGGTGCGCGCGAACAGCAAACGGAGGTAGTCATAAATTTCCGTCATGCTGCCAACTGTAGAACGCGGCGTACGGGTGATTACCTTTTGCTCGATGGCAATAGCGGGGCATAAACCCTTTATGTAATCGACATCTGGCTTATTCATCCTTGCCATGAATTGCCGGGCATAGGCACTGAGGCTTTCA
>JAGWTK010000588.1 GCA_028876035.1 Bacteroidota bacterium | reverse complement strand
CTGCACAAATACTGGAATATATCACCACTTACAACAAGGAAAGGGCAAAGCCATTCCAATGGACATACACAGGAAAAGATAGTATACTAATTAAATAATCGTTACACTAGTAGCTATTTTAAGTTCTTTCAGTGTAACATCGTGCAAATTTCAGCAGGCAAGCCTCAGGTGAAACTGATCTGCCAGCAGCCAGTAGCCAGCAGCTAGTAGCCCAGATACCAGAAACCAAATTTATTTCTCATGAATACCAGAAGAAAATTCCTCCAGTCCTCCCTGTTCAGTTCGATCGGAATCGTGCTTACCAAAAAAACCTTGGGTGCATCTGATAGTTATCCAACGGTAAAAGGTAAACCCATCGTCATTTCTACCTGGGACGCCGGTTTAAATGCGAACAAAGGCGCCTGGAATCACCTGGGAAAAGGAGGGCGCGCATTGGATGCTGTTGAAGCGGGTGTGATGGTTACGGAGTCGGAGCAGAGTTGTTGTGTGGGATTGGGTGCTAATCCCGATCGCGATGGATTTGTGACCCTGGATGCCTGCATCATGGATGATAAATTCAATTGCGGCAGCGTGGCATTTTTAGAACGCATCAAACACCCGATTTCAGTAGCACGTCGTGTGATGGAGAAAACACCACATGTGATGCTGGTGGGTAGTGGTGCACAACAGTTCGCCGTTGCAGAAGGATTTACATTGGAGCCGCAGGAATTAAGTCCGGATGCAAAACATGCGTACGAGGAATGGTTAAAAAAATCGGAATACAAACCCGTTATTAATATCGAAAATTCAAAAGGGCACGGTCCCTTTGCCCCTTCACAATTTGACAATGGTGAATGGAACCACGATACCATCGGCATGGTTGCGATGGATACCGATGGCAACCTCAGCGGAAGTTGTACGACCAGCGGTATGGGATTTAAGATGCGCGGACGTTTGGGAGATTCGCCTATCATCGGGGCTGGATTGTATGTTGACAATGAAGTGGGCGCCGCCACTGCTACTGGCCAGGGAGAAGATGTGATTCGGATGGCGGGTTCGCATACCGTGGTGGAATACATGCGGCAGGGACTTTCCCCCGAAATGGCCTGTAAGAAAGCGATCGAAAGAGTGGTAAAGATCAAAGGAGAAAAGGCCAAAGACATACAAGTAGCTTTTCTGGCACTCAATAAAAAAGGTGAAGTGGGCGGTTACGCGATCCACAAAGGGTTTAGTTATGCAGTGAAGAGCAATGACCGCGAGGAACTCGTGAAAGCGAAGTACGTGATGGATTGATGGGCGTTCATCAGTGTTGATTGAAATTGTTATTGTTGGGTTGTAAACCTTTTTACCTGTATGGGAACTGTCAGGAATTATATACTGGCAATACCGTTGCTCTGCTGCAGTTTTTTACTGGCACAGCCGAGGGTGACGGTTCCATGGAGTAATGTTCTCAACGAAGACTTTGGAACCGGCAGTAGCCCGATGGGAGGTCCCATTAAAAACGGATTCAGCCATTTTACCTATACAACCGACCCATGTCCTGCCCCGGGACAGTACACCACTGCAAAAGCAGCCATCTGCCCGCAGTTCAAACCACTTGCCGCGGATGCCGGGCATTTTTTCATGTTCGCGAACCGGATGCCAGGCGACAGCGGTTACATGATGCTGGCCACGAACAATGCGTCTCCTGATCCGCGTATCCTCTTCACCGATACCCTGCACAACCTCTGCCAAAAGACAACCTATTTGTTCTGGGCAGCGATGATGAATGCCAGCAAACAAACCTGTATCTACCCGAATTTTACCATGCAGGTGCAGACACTGGGCGGACAGCTTATTCAATCATGGCAAACTGGAAATATTGGTAGCGTGGGTGATCGGGGCACCTACTATCCGGGCTATTTCGATCATATACCCATCAAAGGGTTCGCCTATTATGGCGGAACTGTAACACTTCCTGCAGGCGTCTCTGATGTTATCGCCACTATTATCGCAAATCCCTCCAATGCAGATTCGCACTGTACCTGGAATGCGGCAATCGACAACATACTGTTCATGTCCCAGGGTCCCGATGTGACGATAGCAGCGCCTGCATTTTCGGGCGGCTGGATTTCTGGATCGTGTATCGATGGCGCATTTCCCGTTAAGATGAATGCGGTAATTGGAAAGGATTACCTGGAGTTTGGAACCCCCGATCGGGTGCCCGCTACTTATTCACAGCCAGGCTACCAGTGGCAGGGCAGTGTGGATGGTGGTTTTACCTGGAGCGATCTACCTAACCAAAACGCGGCACAGCTCAGCTATGTTATCAACCAACTACCAGGCATGTATGTGCGCGTGCGGGTTTCCGAAGAAACGAATATTTCAAATCTTAACTGTTCCACTGTTTCCAATATCCTCCACGTTATAGTCGATACATTACCTGCCGGTGCAGGACTATCGGCCAACTCGCCCGTTTGCACCGATGCTGATTTGATCTTTACACAGGC
>JAGWTK010000587.1 GCA_028876035.1 Bacteroidota bacterium | reverse complement strand
CTTGAGGCATTTCAACTGGAAGTTTTGCAGTCGCTGACTTGAGTCCATCTTCAATCATGTCAGATTCTCCTAGAGGCTCACAGTAAATTTTCATGCAGTTAGTTTTCTCTAATATACACAACCACACTGTATTTTCTCTCTTTTTAGAAGCGCTGGCCTGTTTTCTTTCCCCGACCCCAAGGGGCTGCTTAACATAATATAAATTATAAGAAAAACTTCAAGTTCTGTTTCTGAAGCCGGCCATCGGTGATGGGTATAATCTTTCGGCCGGGTCCGTTTATTGGTTTGATAC
This sequence comes from Bacteroidota bacterium, assembly GCA_028876035.1. Taxonomy (GTDB): domain Bacteria; phylum Bacteroidota; class Bacteroidia; order Chitinophagales; family Chitinophagaceae; genus JACMLD01. The sequence goes on along the minus strand of JAGWTK010000587.1, from coordinate 2,200 downwards.
GTTCACATAAGCCGGCGGATGCGAAGTCAATGGTGCGCCGGGCGCCGTGATTCGGATGTAATCGAGTTTGGGATTGTCGCGGTTGTAATTCTTGAGAATGTCGCCAAAATAAAACAGGAAGGCTGAGGAACTAAGTTCGGCGCCGCCCTGGACGCCCGTAGCCCGAATACGCGCATCATAGAACTCAACAAGGTCGGCGTTGGCGGTAGCCGGCTGGGAAAGCACCAGTTTTTCGGGAGTTGCAGAAACAACCCTGGTATTGGCCGGTATGCCTGTTCCTTTGATATAACTGCCGGGCAACGGAAGTCCCATGCCCTGCGCGATCACCAGTTTGGAGACAATATTGCTGCCAGCTGTTACTGTTCCCAGCATCCGCGGAAAAAACCGCTTGATTCTCGCTGCATTGATGTCGTAGGCATAGCCCGGTTTAAGTCCGAATGGTGGATAAGATATTTCAATGGTGTCTTTACGGATCGCGGATACCCAGCCCAGGCCGGTGCGCGAAGACGTGTAAATATCGTTCGCATAGTCGACTGGCGTGTTGGTCACGAGGAAATTGCCTACGGAATACATTTTCGGATTGCTGCTGAGAAACCATGCTTTCAGGCCACTGGCGTTGAATTGAATTGGCTTTTTCTCCAACAGGTTGGATTCAAAATAAGCGTCTTCCATGGAATACGTCATTCCAAGTGATCCCTTCATCAGCATTTCCGGGATAACGAAACCCTGTAACCATTGTTGCGCCTCACTGTAATACACGCCTTTCCGCAAAGTGCTTCCGTATTCTGTGTTATCGTAAAAAACGTTATCTAGCCCCAGGTTTCCATAAGCATCGTTGCCCGGAAAATAATTAATAGGCACACCACCCTGGATGGTAGTACCGTCGAAGGATACATAGCGGTTGGCAAAAATAAATCCATTGGCATAGGTGTTATCGAAACGCGTCAAATAACCGCCCCTGAAAAGAACCGGGCCCCCTTCCGCCAATACGGGACTTTGCAGCGTTGCATCGTAGTTCAAATTGATGTCACAATTCTCGAACACCACCGGGAACCCCCCTCCTGAACGACCAAAGCTCCACAGGCCCTCCATATAACTATTGCTAAACTTGATGCTTCCGAAATTGACATCGGCATTGTACAGATATTTCGTGATGCCTGCAATGGATGCATTGGCTACCGATGGCAACGTGCCCGTTTGCTGGCCAAAACCCTTACCATCGAGTAACAGGTTGGTTCCACCCAGTGAATACAAATTATGGATCTGATTGTCGCGTGATTGCCGTTGCCCGGATGCCCAGAATATCTTGTTGGCCGATTGTACGCCTGTATTAAAAACGATGTTATCAGCATTGGTGGTGGATGGGTTAGGACTCACCATAATCGCTACGATGTAACGCTGAAAAGCACAGCCTTCAATATTTACACTGCTTGATCCCGTTCGTACGGTGTTGCTATAGTAAGACAGGGCGCCAGGATACCGGTTCGCTGCAGGAATGTCGGCCGTAAATGGATCAATAACGATCGCGGCATGCGGACTGTTGATATTATCGCGTATCGTTCCCTGGTGATTCCAATCGCTGTCCTTCCACTGGATACACTGATCGATACCAGATGGTCCTCCCATCATGCCCCGGAACGATATGTTGCGGATGGTCACATTGGCGCCATGTTGAATGGCTATTGTAAAAGCCTGCGGATCGGTAGAAGAAAACTCCGTCATCCTTGCTGCAATGGAACTGGCATCATAAGCCGGTGCAACGCCTTCCAGGGAAAAGGAAACGTACCGGGCGTTGCCAGACGCATAGTCGGCAATCACCAGGTTTTTTACATTGAATACACCCCCACCGCACTTTAACCGTGCCGACCGGCCATTTCGGATGCAAAAATCGATGGCTTTTTGGAATGCGAAGCTATCGTCTATCCCATCGTCCGGGATGGCACCAAACCATTCCGCGTATACTTCCTCGTAATAACGCAAAAACCGCCCTGTTTCCACGCCAGGAACTTTAAACACCATGACACTGTCATCTTTTGCGGTGCTGGTTGGATTCCAATACAAATCGCTCACATTTTTCAGGCGGTTGTTGATCAAACGGTACAACACGTCACTTCGCCGGTTAGCAACCGAACGCAGTTCCGCGATACTGGACACCACCTCAGTTTTATCCAGTTTCTTTTTGTCTGATGCGCTCAATGCA
>JAGWTK010000586.1 GCA_028876035.1 Bacteroidota bacterium | reverse complement strand
CCACATATTTTCCGACGGCCAGGTTGGTGTAGTCATCGATCGAAGCGCTGACCAGATCGTTTTTCGTGTTGCAGCGGCTAAGGCCTATTATCGAAACGAATAAAATGAAGGCGGCGGCAATTTTTTTCATACAAAACCAGTCAGTTTAAAGCGGTACTTAGTTACAGACAGCAGGATTTCCTTCCCTGTTGCATCAAAAAACCCGGGAAACAGGCTTTCCCGGGTTGCAAACGTCAAATACTATCAAATATTGCAGGCCTAAGTGCTTATTCCTGAACTGCTAAGACCCTGAAAATGCTGGTACCGGCGAACGCATGATGATTCCCCCGCCGATTACATCGTCTCCTTCGTAAAAAACGGCGCTTTGGCCGGGAGCAATTCCTTTTGCCTCACCCATAAAACGCACCCGAATTCCTGTATCTATGTTGTACAGCAAGGAATGGGTTCCGCGGTCTTTGTACCTGATTTTTGTAATGGCTTCGGTTGCATCGGGCACGCCTTCGTATTTCATCCAATTGAGTTTGGAGACCATTGCTTCGGGTTGGTTCAAATCGGCTTCTTCTCCGAGGGTCACGGTATTTTTTTCGGGGTCGATGCCGGTAACATACACAGGATGACCCAGGGCAATGTCGAGCCCTTTGCGCTGGCCAATGGTATAAAACGGATACCCTTTGTGCTTGCCCAATACCCGGCCATCTTTATCAATAAAAAGACCACCCGCTACTTGCTGTTCCAGGCCGGGCACCTTGCTTTTCAGAAAGCCACGGTAGTCATTATCGGGCACAAAGCAGATTTCGTAGCTCTCACTTTTTTTCGCCAGCTCCGGGTAACCGTAATCCAAGGCCATCTGCCGTATCTCGGTCTTATGGTAGGGCCCCAACGGTAATAGCGTCCTGCTCAGCAAATCCTGCTGCAGTCCCCATAGTACATAACTCTGATCTTTAAGATCGTCAACAGCTTTGCTAACGAAATAACGGCCATTGTCGTGCTGGCCAATCTTCGCATAATGGCCCGTAGCAATAAATTCACAGTCCATGGCATCTGCCCTTTTCAATAAGGCGCGCCATTTGATATGCGTATTGCACATCACACAGGGGTTGGGCGTGCGGCCGGCGAGGTATTCTTCCACAAAATTTTCGATAACCGCATCCCCAAATTCATCCCGGATGTCAAGGATAAAATGCGGGAAGCCGTGCTGCACGGCGGCCATGCGGGCATCGTTGAAACTATCGAGGTTGCAGCAGCCCGTTTCCTTTTTACTGCTGCCGCTGCTGGCATAGTCCCATGTTTTCATGGTGATGCCCACCACTTCATACCCTTGGTCGTGGAGCATCAAAGCAGTGACGGTACTGTCGATACCACCACTCATCGCCACCAATACTTTCCCTTTTTTGCTCATTGAAAAAATTTAAACAAGCTGCAAATATACAACCGGAAAACGGCATGTCAACCAGCGCTTTCTTCGGGGGAACCGGGCTGGTTCCACCAGTTTTGGCAGATGAAAAACATCAGTACACCTGCGGCGGCAAGGCTTACACCGATTAACGCAAAGCGACCGGTTGAATAAAACACAAAAAGCCAGATCCAAACAGAAAGGATAACGGGCAGTGGATATAGCCACATCTTAAAAAATGGCTGGCCCGGGTCTTTTTTCCGTCGCAATAATACCAGCCCCATTGCCTGTGCAATGAACTGCACCAGGATGCGCATCGCTAGAATTGCGCTGATCACATCGCTGAGCTTAAACAGCAGACTGAACACAAAACCCGTTGCCCCGAGAAACAAAAGAGATATATGCGGAAACTGTTTGGTCGGATGCAGGCGCGCAAAAGCTGGAAAAAATTGTCCGTCTGCCGCTGCTGCATACGGCACCCGGCTATAGCCCAAAACCACCCCAAACAAGGAAGCAAAGGCAATCCATAGCACGAGAACGGTAGCAACGATGGCAGCGCCATGGCCATAGATTTTCTCCATGAAACTGCTTACAATAAACTGGCTTTTGCTGGCTTCCTGCCAGGGAATAACGCTCACCACACTCACATTCATCAACAGGTAGAGAATAGCAATACAAAAGATGGAAATGAAAATGCTGCGCGGAATATTGATTGCAGGCTGGCGGATATCGCCCCCGATATGACACACATTGTAATAACCCAGGTAGCTGTAAATCGTTTTTACCGATGCTTGTCCGAGTAACAACGCGAACGGTGTTCCCAGCATCGAAGGATCTCCTGGTTGTGGAAGAAAGCTATAGTCGACCTGGCGGTGCGTGAACCCGCTGATGATGATCCAGAGGATAGTAATGATGACGCCCGCCCAAAGGAAGACAGCCATCTTACCAATCGCTTTGATATTGCGATATAGCAACAGCACAATCAGTACCACCACGGCGCCGGAAATCATTTTTGCTTCCCACCCTGACAGCGGCACGAGATAACTAAAGTATTGCGAGAAACCAATGGCGCCTGAAGCCACTACCAACGGCGCCTGCAGGCA
>JAGWTK010000585.1 GCA_028876035.1 Bacteroidota bacterium | reverse complement strand
GTAATAGGAATCCGGACCGTGTTTACGTTCAAAATGCTTTTTGATGAGTGAATCTTTCAGGCGGGGTGCGTCTTTCCGGATTTGTTCTGTGAGCCAGGCCATTTGTGCGATAGATTCAAGCACTGCACTGTTGTACACTGCTTTATCGGGCGTAGTTCCCCAGGTAAAGGGCGCATGGTTGCCAACTAGCACCATTTCCACATCGTTATAACTCAATCCGCGTTCCTGAAAGCAATTGATGATCTGGAAACCGGTTTCATATTCGTAATTACCACGAATCATTTCATCACTCATAGGTGGCGCACAGGGAATATCAACAGTATTGTGATCAGCATGGGTGGTGCCGAAAATAGGAATGTCTCTTTGTGCCTGTGCCCAGGAAGTGGCATAAGTCGAATGCGTATGTACAATACCGCCAATTTTTTCCCATTGTTTGTATAAAACAGCATGGGTACGCGTATCGGATGAAGCGCGCAGCTTTCCTTTTACGGTATTACCATCGAAATCTACCACGACCATCTTCGCCGGTGAGAGTTCTTCATATGGAACACCACTTGGCTTAATTGCAAATACACCCAGTTCGCGATCAACAGCGCTGGCGTTGCCGAAGGTGAACAGCACCAGGTTTAGTTTTGGCAACTGCATATTCGCTTTGTAGGCGGCTTCCTGAATATGTTCGTATTTACTCATACCTTTTTTAATTGTCATCATGCGTGCATCGCCGGGAGCATGGTTTCGGTGAACCCGCCGAATGCATTGTACTTCGCATACCTGCGATCATATAACCCGCGCAACGCCGGATTCGGCGTATAGCTTGCGTCAAAGCCCTGGCCCATGGCCTTCATAGCCTCTTCTACTTTTGCATAAAGGCCAGCGGCTGTTGCGGCAAACATGGCGGCGCCCAATGCGCAGGTTTGTTCAGAACGGTGGATGCGGATCGGCATACCAATAACATCCGCCATCATTTGCATGATAAAGGGTGATTTTTTGGCAACGCCGCCCATTCCTATCAATCCTTTTACGGGAATACCTTGTTCAATAAAACGATCAACTATCTTTTTTGCACCAAAGCAAGTTGCTTCTGCCAATGCCCTGAACATGGAGGGTGCAGTACTCGCCAGGTTCAAATTAATAAAACCCGCTTTCAACAACTGGTTGGCATCGGGGGTACGGCGACCGTTGAGCCAGTCGGTGGCCAGTTCACTGTCTTCATTGAAAGGAAGCAGGGCGGCCTGGCGACTCAGTTCAGCGATCATTCTATCAGTCATTTGCTGTTGCCAGTCACCCACAGCATTGTTATCACCGGCAACCAATGGCAGCAATTCTTTAATTGGCCAGCTCAGTAAATTGCGAAACCACGCATAGGCATCACCGAAAGCAGATTGGCCTGCTTCCAGACCCAGCATTCCCGGAATTACGGAACCAGGTACTTGTCCGCAAATCCCATTCACCAGGATGCCCTTTGTCTCATCAAGCGGCGCAACCAGCATATCACAGGTGGAAGTGCCCATTACCTTACTTAGATGATAGGGTTCAATTTGTCCGCCTACCGCGCCCATATGCGCATCGAATGCTCCGGTTCCAATAATGGTTGTTGCCGGCAAGCCGAGTTTGGCGGCCCAGGCGGTCGATATGGTACCCGCCGGTTTGTCGGCCGTGAATGTATTTTCAAATAATTTTGTGGTAAACCCTTTGAGTAAGGGATCCCAGCTGCTGAAGAAATCGTCGGGTGGTAGTCCACCAAATTCAGCCGCCCACAAAGCTTTATGCCCTGCCGAACAAACACCCCTTTTGATCGATTCTGCGTGTGTGCCGCCGGTCAGCAGGAAGGGAATCCAGTCGCAGTGTTCTACCCAGGAATGAATAGCGTTTCTAACGGCATCGTCTGCACGAAGCACGTGCAGCAGTTTTGCCCAGAACCATTCGGAAGAATAGATGCCGCCTACGAACTGAAGGTAATTAGCGGGAAATTTTGTTGCATGTGTATTGAGTTCCGCCGCCTCTTTTACGGATGTGTGATCTTTCCATAACACAAACATCGCATTGGGATTTTCCTCAAAACCGCTTATGAGTGCGAGTGGGGTTCCGCTTGCATCCACTGCCACTGGTGTTGACCCCGTGGTATCGACGGACAAACCTTTCACCGCTGCAGCAATAGAAGGTCCCGCTGTTTGCAGACATTCCCGCACAGTATGCTCCAATCCTTCAATATAGTCGAGTGGGTGCTGGCGGAACTGGTTACGGGCAGGGTCGCAGTATAAACCCTTTTTCCAGCGCGGGTAGTAAAATACGGAACTGGCGATTTCTTTTCCGTTCCGGGCGTTTACCAGGAGTGAACGTACTGAATCAGTCCCATAGTCGACCCCTATCACATAAGCATCCTTCATAGCAGTAAATGGCAGGCAGTTAAAACAACAAGATAGGGATAATCCAATAAATAAGTGTCAGTTGAACATTTATTTTTCCCCCTGCCCGCCCAGGAGCTCCTGCAGTCTTGG
>JAGWTK010000584.1 GCA_028876035.1 Bacteroidota bacterium | reverse complement strand
ATCGACGCAACAAAGACCAAAAGAGGACCCGATCTTCAGCGAATCGCCGAAATAGCAGGCGAAGCATTCATTCCACTCGCCTATGGTGGCGGCATTTCCACCATCGAACAGGTAAAAGATCTTTTCTATACTGGGGTGGAAAAAGTAATCTTCAATTACCAGGCGGTTCATCACCCATCTATCATTACCGAATCCGCCAAGCTCGTCGGCAGCCAGAGTGTGGTAGCGAGCATCGACGTAAAGAAGAACTGGCTCGGTAAATACAAAGTGTACACTGTCAACGGTACAGAACAAACCGGTCTCGACCCGATTGCGTTCGCCAAACAAATGACGGAGGCAGGGGCAGGAGAAATTTTCTTAAATGCCATCGATAAAGACGGCACTTACGGGGGGTACGATCTGGACTTGCTGCAGCAGGTGGCAGGGGCCGTCAGCGTACCGGTTGTAGCCTGCGGGGGCGCATCGGGCATCGATGACTTTGTATCGGCTGTTAAAGCAGGTGCCTCGGCAGTAGCCGCAGGTTCCCTGTTTGTTTTCCAGCGCCCGCACCAGGCCGTCCTGATCAGTTATCCCTCGCAACAGGAATTGAAACAAAACTTATTTACCCGAATTTCCTATTAACAAATATGGTACTCAGCAGCCAGGACCCCGGCTACCGGCAGTGTAGCATTACGGTGATGGATAATATCGCAGATCCCGACATCCAATTTGATGAAAAGGGTATCTGCAACTATTACCACGAATACAAACGTGCCGAAGAAGCCAGTGTTTTCACAGGCGAAAAGGGAAAACAGAAACTGGATGAACTCGTCGCAAAGATTAAAGAAGCCGGCAAAGGCAAACCCTATGATTGCTTAATTGGCCTGAGCGGCGGTGTCGACAGTACCTATGTTGCCTGGTTGGTTAAACAGCACGGCCTGCGGCCCCTGGCCGTTCACCTGGATAACGGCTGGAATTCGGAACTGGCCGTTCAAAACATAGAGAACATCATCAGTAAACTCGGTATTGACCTCTATACACTGGTCATCAACTGGCAGGAATTTAAAGACATTCAACTGTCGTACCTGAAAGCATCAGTTGTAGACATCGAAGTGGTAAGCGACCATGCCATTTTTGCCACGATGTACAAACTCGCTAAAGAGAAAAACATCGGCTATATCATCAGCGGTACCAATATCGTTACTGAATACATCATGCCACCGTCCTGGCTTTACCAAAAAATGGATTTTGCCAATCTGAAAGACATACATACCCGCTATGGTACAGTAAAACTTAAAACGTATCCGACGCTGGATTTCAAAAAATCGGTGTATTATTCCACGGTGTTCAGGTTGAACCCGGTATCCATTCTCAATTACATCCCTTATAACAAAAAGGAAGTAAAAGAGCTGATAAAAAAGGAATTGAACTGGCGCGACTACGGCGGGAAACATTATGAATCCGTGTTCACGAAATTCTACCAGGCTTATATCCTGCCACAGAAATTTAAAATAGATAAACGTAAGGCCCACCTCTCCACGCTTATATGTTCGGGACAATGCACAAAAGCAGCAGCACTCGAAGAACTGAAACTTCCGCTGTATCCGCCGGAGGAACTGCAGCAGGACAAAGAGTATGTGCTCAAGAAACTGGGCCTTTCCCCCGATGGATTTGACGCTATTATGAAAATGCCCCCCAGACGGCACGACGAGTTTAAGACTGATACCCGGTTAAAAGAGCAGTATATGAAGTTCCTGCAGAAAACGCAATCCATCCGAAATATTCTAAAACGAAGATAAACTATGCGTTCAAATATAAAATTTGCCATCGTGGGTTGCGGTCGTATCGCACAACGCCATGCTGAGCACATTAATAACCGCGGCATATTAGCGGCTGTTTGCGACAACGTCAAAGAGAAAGCAGATAAGCTGGCAGCCACATATAATGCCAAAGCCTACTACGATCTGGAAACCATGCTGCGGGAAGAAGCAGGACTCACCGTCCTCTCTGTCTGCTCACCCAACGGCTTGCACGCACAGCATGCAATAACCGGTTTAAACAACGGCGTACACGTACTCTGTGAAAAGCCCATGGCGCTCACTGCCAATGACTGCGGGGAAATGATCAAAGCGGCCGAGCGCGCCAACAAACGACTCTTTGCCATCAAGCAAAATCGTTTTAACCCACCCGTAGAAGCTGTGAAGAAAGCACTCGACGAAGGGCGACTTGGAAAAATCTACAGCATTCAGCTGAGTTGCTTCTGGAACCGCAACCCCGATTACTACCATAATTCCTGGAAGGGCACGCTTGATATGGACGGTGGAACCCTGTATACCCAGTTCAGTCACTTTGTGGACCTGCTCTACTGGATGGCTGGTGACGTAAAGCATGTGCAGGCAATGATGGGCAACTTTGCCCACCAGGGTATCATTGAGTTTGAAGATACGGGTGTCGTGCTGCTCCAGTTTAACAGCGGCGCCATCGGCACCATTAACTATACGGTGAACAGCTACCGGAAAAACATG
>JAGWTK010000583.1 GCA_028876035.1 Bacteroidota bacterium | reverse complement strand
CAACTTCACAACTTCAACCCCCAAACTTCATCAAGTCCCTCAAACACTCACCTGATGCTAGTCTTCATCGATCGTTTCAGTTTTTCCCGGACACCAATGGTTGTAAGTAATAAGTTTTAAGTCTGTTCGAATCGGACAGGGGTGAGAGGCGTTGAAATTAAAAAGTCAAAAGGTAAAAGGTAAAACATTCGGCTGAAAAGGAGCTGCCTGCAGCTTGCAGCTTGTAGCCTGAGGCCAACTTATTAGCCACTGCTACGAAGTACTACGCAACCTCATCAAACGTAAAATGCCGGTAGCTGGCAGCTAGAAGCTAGCAGCCAATAGCCAACCGCTAACGCCCAACACCTAATTCTTTCCACGACGGAATAAACCGCGGCGCCTCGCGCTTTTTACTCGCCTGCTCGTACGCATAGGCCATCCCCAATAATTTCGGTTCTTCATAAGCGTTAGCCATAAAGGAGAGTCCGGCAGGTAGTTCGTGGACTTTGCCCATTGGTACCGTAATGTGCGGGAAACCAGCGCGGGCTGCGGGCGGACAAAAATAAAAATCAGTATCGTAGTCGCCGTTAATGAGATCGATACAACAGGGAAGGCCGATACTGATACCGCAGATGGCATCTAAGGACTGGCTCTTCATCAGCTCGGTAATTGTCGTGCGATTGCTGGTAGACTTCTTCAATGCTTCCTGGTAAACAGGGCTATCCAGGTCGTCTTTTTTTTCGCATATCTCCAGGGTTTCCTGTTTAAACCAGGGCATGGCTTTGGCAGCATGGGCTTTGTTGAAAGCAATTACATCTGACAGGCTTTTCACCGGTGCTTTGGCGTTAGTGAGATATGCATTTACACCCGCTTTGAATTCATATCGCAATACATCCCTTTCGCCGCCACCGCCATCGCGGCAGGCTTTCAGTAGTTCTACCTCTACAATTGTTGCGCCTTTTAATTTCAGCGTTTCAATGGCCGCTTTGTACAATGCTACAACATCTTCGTTTCCTTCGAAATGTGATTTTTCGATTCCGATGCGTTTTCCTTGCAACGAGCCAGCATCTAAATATTTTGTGTAGTCCGACTGTCGTTTGCTTTCGCTTTCGGCGGTCACAGCATCAGCCGGATCTGTACCGATTAACGCGCCAAGTAATACCGCGGCATCGCGTACAGTGCGCGCCATGGGGCCGGGTGTGTCCTGCGTACTTGAAATAGGGATGATACCGCTCCGGCTCCAGAGGCCCACGGTGGGTTTGATGCCAACGATTCCACAGAACGAAGAAGGTGCGATGATCGATCCATCTGTTTCGGTACCAATCGCTACTGCGCAGAGATTGGCTGCCACCGCAGCACCCGATCCTGAACTGGAACCGCAGGGGTTACGGTCAAGCATAACCGGGTTTTTTGTTTGTCCGCCCCGGCTGCTCCAGCCGCTGGTAGATCGAGTAGAACGAAAATTCGCCCATTCACTGAGGTTGGTCTTGCCCAGCAATACCGCTCCTGCTTCGCGCAGTTTCTGTATGATAAAAGCATCTTTGGAAGCGATATTTCCTACGAGGGCCAATGCCCCCGCCGTGGTCATCATTTTATCGCCCGTGTCGATATTGTCTTTAACGAGGATGGGGATACCATGCAGTGGTCCGCGCAATTTCCCCGATTTTCGTTCTTTATCGAGTTGCTGTGCAATGGCGATCGCATCGGGGTTTACTTCAATGACGGCGTTGATGGCCGGCCCCTTTTTATCAATTGCGTCTATGCGTGCGAGGTAGAGCCGGGTTAATGATTCGGCTGTTTGTTTACCGGAATGCATCAACTGTTGCAGATCGGCAATCGTCATTTCAGTTAACGGAAAATTATCGGGACCAAAAGCAGTTTCCCGCGGGGCAGACTTGGCGTGTGCAGTAGAATGAACAGCAAGGGTAGTAATCGCAATACCAGCGAGAGAGCCTGTCTTCAGAAAGTCTTTTCGTTTCATGGCAGTTGGTTGTAATCAGAGCGACTACCAATATACGGAAAGGCTGCTAGCTGCTGGCTACTGGCTCCTGGCTTTTTTTGATCACGTGGTAAGAATGGTCATACATATTGATTCAGATCACCGGAGGAGAAGCTTCAAGCTGCAGGCTACCAGCTACCGGCGTTTTTCGTTCAACAATGGCGACCAGCACTTCGTAGTAGTGGCCTTAGCGGCCGCAGCTTTGGGCTGCAGGCGAGGTCAAATCCGGAGAATCTTTTGCCTTCTACATTTTGACTCTTACACTATCGTTTACCCACGCCGAAGCAAAAGACTTACGACTTACAACTTAGAACTTACAACTTAGATTAGAACTTACAACTTAACGCTGCCAATGCCCCGGCACCCACACCCATCCGCCGCGGGCGGCCCGCCAGTGACCATTCACCCAGTAGGAACGGCCACGCGGGTTTTCCCAGTGACCTTCGCGCCATTCATAACGACCACCACGCCAGATCCAGTCGCCACCTACCCAAACATGTACCGGGCTCGGAGCAGCGGGACGGAAAT
>JAGWTK010000582.1 GCA_028876035.1 Bacteroidota bacterium | reverse complement strand
TTTAAATGATTTACATAATGAATTTTATCGAATTGAAAATTATATACATTCGAAAGTAAGAGTTAAAGACATTGAAAAACAAGAATCTTTTATCTTCCGGAACTGTTCGGCCTGGATCCGCAGGTCTTTAATTTCTTTTTGTTGCTTGCTGCCCGACAACCTTCCTTCCGGCGTATGCGCATACACGGCGGCGTCAGCCTTTCCGGCATTGCCTACCCGCAAAACTTTTACGTTCGCGCTTATCAGCGATTTTACAATATTGTCCACAGCCGTATTGGACGGTGCGGACACCAGCACTTTCTCACCGCGCCGCACCAGTTGCCGGATGGCTTCCGTGAGGGTAGTGGTTTTACCTGTGCCGGGCGGACCGTGCACAATCAGCAGCTGGTCTGATGTGGCGGTGATCGCTTTGACAGCTTCCTGCTGACTTTTATTAAGACGGCGGTTAAAAAAATCAGGTTCCTTCGCCTGTTCGGTGTAGGTTGTGTTTGTGCGTTGGTCGCCATGAAGCTGGCGGAATAGTTTGTAGAGTGACGCATTTTCTTCGAGCGACTGCAGCGTCTTTTTCATGATCGACGTCGTGCGCATATCCGGCGCGAGCTTGATCCCGGTATTGCCATCTTCCAGCCAGTCGGGGAAATCAGGAGCAAACAAGCGGCACTCACCCGATTGCCCGTCGAGGTTGAGCAACACCGCTTTTACCGGTTCCTCGCCGGGTGCGAAGCATTCGATCGCCGCACCGTCGCGGAAAGCATTCGTTCCGGGTGGAAAATGCAGCCGGAAACTAAACTCAGGATAATCGGCATAGCCAAAGCCTCTTCTGGTCACCGACAAAGGATGCAGGGCCAGTCCTTCTGCTTTGAGTGCTTTCAGGGTATGTTGCTGATCGAGCCGGTAACGATTGGCTTCTTCTTTTTCTTCCAGGGCAATGGCCTGCAGCATTTGTTTAATGGATGGATCACTCACCGGCATGCGTGAAAATAGGCAGGAAGCTGTTTCAAAAAAAATCAGGCTGAAAAAAAGCCCCTCCTGAACGGAAGGGCCATTCGAAAACTGAATCCTGGATAATTAGTCTTTTATAAAACGTACACTGGCCTTATCAGCCGGAATGCTGGCGATGTAAATGCCTCTTGGGAGCGACATTACCGATACTGATTGCCGCGATTCATTCAGCATCGTGCGCAACACCACTTTACCATTCAGGTCCATAATTTTTAACTCTTTTGGCTGTACACCTATGTTGGATGAAACAATGATAGCGGTAATGGCGGGGTTGGGCGACAACTCCATCAACTGGAAGTTAAACAACAGGTGTTTGATTTCCGTGAAAACTGATTTTCCATCCAGGTCAACCTGCTGCAAGCGATAATAGTTATCACCAGCCATTGGATTGGCATCTGCAAACGAGTAATTTCTTTTTTCGCTACTGATGCCGGCTGCAGCCACCGTTCCAATTTTGCTGAAGTGCAGGCCATCACTGCTCCGCAGTACATCGAACCGGTCTGTATTGCTTTCAAAATTGGTTGACCAGTTCATGAGCGTCGTATTGCCAGCTTTGGAAGCTGTATAATTCAACCCTGTTACAGGTAATACAGAGTTGATGGACATGGTTCTGTTTGCGCTCAATACCAGCAATGGATCGCTTGTTAATCCACCATATTCCACCACGTAACCCAGGGAACTGGAGGTGCCAAGGTCGTTCCATTTACCAACAGAACCTGATGAGTAGAGTTCCGCAAAATTTTCGCCACCGGAATTATTGGGTTCACCACTGTTCCAGTTGTTGTAACGCCCCGATACGGCAACCGGTGAATTGTTGCCAGTTGAGAATTGGGTCCCGATCTCACCCACCGGGCCAGTCACCCAATACCAGTTGCCTTCAGCGGTGGTCTGACTGGCATAGGTGGTAGTACCGGTAGCTGCATTGATGTATGCATAGTCATCGCTCGCGCCGATCCATGCGTCTGCAGAGAGTTTCTGCCGGATAAAATCATTTTCTGCGCTGCTGGTAATCGTAGCGAGATAACCGGTCAGTCCCATATAGGTCTTTGCTGCTGCATTTGTTTTGGCAGTTGCCCAGTTACTGGTAGTACTTACATATTCGTAGAAATGCCCGTTGGTAAATGCCACCTGGTTGCCGGCGGAGAATGTAATAGTACGGTTCATTTTAACCAATGAGGTAGAACTGAATTTGACCGTACGCATCAAGGCCTGCCAGTTGGCGGCGCTGGTGGTACCGCTAAAGGAGAGTACGCCAGTAGTACTGTTGTAGGTGCCGCCAGTAATGCCCGAGGGCAATGAACCCGTATAGGACAATACATCGCCTGTTTGGAAATTGCCGGAGATGGTTACCCGCATATCGGTAATATTCCCGCTGCTGTACAGGATCAGGTTTTGATCCACCAATGTCGCTACATCTTTGAGCTGATAGGGAACGCTGCTCGCGGAGGTGGTGAGCTGTGTTGCAATCATAGTGATGTTGCGGCTATGCGTTAGATCTACAACGGGATCAGTTGAGA
>JAGWTK010000079.1 GCA_028876035.1 Bacteroidota bacterium | reverse complement strand
TTCTGACCTTTAAACCTGCGGTTCAGAGCGCTTGGGAAGAAGACTTAAAATCCCATGTTGACTTTAAGGGCTGGCAGTTTATTGCAAGAAACGGCTTGAGCTTTGAAGATGCCAAACCGAAAGAGCCCATCGTTTGTTTTGGGTCCTTTCAGGATTTTTTAGGAAAGAATACAAGTACCGGTGGAATTAAAACCAGGAATGAGTGGGTACATGCCACCAATTGGGACTGCGTAATTTTTGATGAATACCATTACGGAGCATGGCGTGAGAATGCAAAAGACCTGTTTGAGGCAGAAGGCAAAAGAGAAATGGAGTTTGGAGAGGGGGAAGGCATCGACTATTTTGATGAAGGCACCATACCCATTACTACCAATCATTATTTGTATTTGTCCGGCACGCCATTCAGGGCAATTGCATCAGGTGAGTTCATTGAAGAGCAAATATTCAACTGGACCTATTCAGATGAACAGCGAGCTAAGGAAAAATGGATGGGCCCGGACAATCCTTATGCATCCTTACCCCGAATGGTGATGCTGACGTATCAACTACCCGATTCTATTCGTCAGATAGCCATGCAAGGGGAGTTTGACGGATTTGATTTGAATATTTTCTTTTCAGCTGAAGGCGAAGGTCGACATGCAAGGTTCAAGTATGAAGACGAAGTGCAAAAATGGCTGGATCTTATTCGTGGTGATTTCAGGGAAACGACCGTTGACAATCTAAAAATGGGTGCGAAGAAGCCGCCATTGCCTTTTTCACATGCTCCATTGTTAAAGGTGTTGAATCATACATTTTGGTTTTTGCCAACAGTGGCGTCATGCCACGCAATGCATAATCTCTTAAAGCAACGGCAAAATAAATTCTACCTGGATTATACAGTAGTGGTGGCCGCAGGTACACAGGCTGGAATTGGTGTAGAAGCCATGCCACCGGTATTGGACGCCATGACGGATAATCCTTTGGAATCAAAGACGATTACACTTTCGTGTGGGAAACTCACCACCGGAGTTTCTATTAAGCCCTGGACAGGTATTTTCATGTTGCGAAATTCTTCCAGTCCTGAAACATATTTCCAGGCAGCATTCCGGGTACAAACTCCTTGGGTAATCAGAAATCCGGATAGTAAGTCGCCCAATAAAGAGGAAGTTCTAAAGGAAGAATGTTATGTGTTTGACTTTGCGCCGGATCGGGCATTGAGGCAAATTGCTGACTATAGCTGTCGTTTGAATGTAAACGAAACTAATCCTGAGGCAAAGGTGGCGGAGTTTATCAACTTCTTACCAGTACTGGCATATGATGGCAGTTCAATGAAGCAGGTAGATGCGGCCGGTATTTTGGATATGGCAATGAGCGGAACGACTGCAACGCTTCTGGCAAGAAGATGGGAAAGTGCTTTGCTGGTGAATGTAGATAATGGCACGCTTGCGAGGTTAATGGCTAACGCCGAAGCCATGAAGGCATTAATGAGTATTGAGGGGTTCAGAAATCTTAATCAGGATATTGAAACCATTATCAATAAATCTGAGACGGTTAAAAAAGCTAAGAAAGAGGCAAATGATAAGCAGCTTTCTGATAAGAAGAAAAAAGAGCTCTCGGAGGCCGAGAAGGAATATCAAAGCAAGCGCAGGGAGATACAGGAGAAACTGATAAAATTTGCAACTAGAATTCCTGTGTTTATGTACCTCACTGACTTTAGGGAACGTAGTTTACAAGATGTGATCACAAAACTGGAGCCTGGCCTGTTCAAAAAAGTTACTGGGTTGACAGTAAAAGATTTCGACCTTTTGGTCAGTCTTGGTGTTTTCAATTCCGCATTAATGAACGATGCCGTTTATAAATTTAAGCGGTATGAAGACGCCAGTCTTACGTATGTTGGAATTAATAAACATGAAAGCGAAGAGAAAGTTGGTGGCTGGGATACCGTTTTGACAAAAGCGGAATATCAAGAGAGTTTCGTAAATGAACCTGAGGAGGATTATGAACGGTAATTCACATTTTTGCTTGGAAGATAAATTCGACATTTACTAAGAGCGCACAAGGGAGCATAAATTGTGCGTAACCCTCTAAAAACATTTAGAGTAGAAGTTGTTGCCGATGCTCTTGAACGGGCAGGCAATAGTGGGATATGCGTATGAGCAGGTGCGGGAAGGGTTGAATGCTGCTGCGGAGGATCCGGTAGAGTATTTTAAAAGAGGAAAAATAAGGCCGGATAAAATGTATAAAAAATACTGATGGATTCTGTTAAAGACTTGGTTGAAAGGTTGAATGCCATAGATGAGTGTGGCAATATTGAGGCAAAAAAGGCTTCCAGCATCGACCGCTCCATAATGGAAACGGTATGTGCGCTTAGTAATGAACCAGGACTCGGCGGTGGATATATTTTACTGGGGGTAGAAAAGGATGAAAGCTCATTGTTCCCATATTACACAGTCTGTGGAATAGAAAATCCCGATAAGTTGAAGCTGGACTTTGCTACGCAGTGTGCCAATATGTTTAATATCCCAGTCCGTCCAGAGATTGACACAGAGCAGATGTCAAATGGAAAAATTGCGGTTAAGGTATTTGTTCTTGAACTTCCTGAAGCGCAGAAGCCTCTATATTTTAAAAATGAAGGGTTGCCGCGGGGAGCGTTTCGGCGCATTTCAAGTAGTGACCAGCGCTGTACCGAGGATGATTTACATATTTTTTACAACAATACTGACAGCCTCGACAGTAGTATCGTAAAAGATTCGTCTATTGAAGATATTAGCGATGATGCGGTAGACCTTTACAGGAAGCTCCGTGCTAATGTTAACCCTTATGCAGAGGAGTTGTCATATGAAAATATCGAACTGCTACAGGCGTTAGGGTGCATAAAGAAAGATAATGATAAGTGGTTGCTGACATATACTGGACTATTGGTTTTTGGAAGTAAGATGGCCCTACGCAGACTGCTTCCGATGGTTCGTGTTGACTACATACGTGTGCCTGGGAATGAATGGGTAAGTGATCCTGAAAAACGTTTCACCACAACCGATATGCGTGGCCCACTTATTGAGCTCGTACAGCGAACGTTTAATGCCATAACCGATGATTTGCCCAAGGGCTTCTTGCTTCCTGAGGGACAGATTCAGGCTGAAAGTATCGGATTGCCTATCAAAGTTCTTAGGGAAGCTATTGTTAATGCATTTATTCATCGAACATACAGAGAAAACCAACCAATACAAGTCATCCGATATGGTAATCGTATTGAAATCAAGAACCCAGGTTTTTCACTCAAGCCCGAAGAAGAGTTAGGCGAACCAGGGTCTAAAAATCGGAACCCATTTATTGCGGCTATTTTTCATGAAACAAATCTTGCTGAAACTAAAGGCAGTGGAATTAGGACAATGCGGACCTTAATGGAGCAAGCTAGTATGGTTCCACCCACATTCGAAAGTGATCATTCCGCTAATCTGTTTACTACACGGCTATTATTACATCATTTTCTAAGCGAAGATGACGTAGAGTGGTTGTCTGGTTTCAGAGACTACCAATTAACAGACGCACAAAAAAGGGCGCTTATTTTCGTTCGGGAAACAGGTGCCATTGACAATCCTTCTTACCGTCAGCTCAACGGTTGTGATAGTTTGAAAGCCAGTGGCGAGCTTAGGAACATGAGGGACTTTGAGCTTCTGCAACAAAAAGGAAAAGGACGGGCGACATACTATATCCCGGATTTGGCATTTAATAACCCAGACCTTAGTGCACCAGCTCCGGGCGTTAGTGCACCAGTTGCTGGCGTTAGTGCACCACCTATGACCGGTATTGCACCAGCTGAACCGTCCCTTTTCGACCAAATGCCAACCGATTTACAGCAAATATTGCTTCAACTGGGAAGACGAACGAGTAATAAAGAAGCTGTGGAAGCGGTAATAACAAGTCTTTGTAAATGGAAGGAATTAAAAATTAGTGAATTATCGGCTATATTAGGAAGGAGTGATAAGTACTTATTAAGGGAATTCATCACACCATTACGTGAAAGTAATAAGTTGACATACACCATACCTGACATGCCGAACCATCCTGAACAAGCATATAAAAGCGTATAAACATAGCAACTGCGCTAGCGGGTAAGGCTTATCTCGGAATGTCCAGATATCCAGTGTTCCTACGACTTTTGGGAAATTGATGCGCAGCAAAAAGATGATAAGTTCTACGCGCCCGGCCATACTCAAGGATTACAGCCAACGGATAACTTTGAACTACTGGCAGACTATTATATCACATGTGGCCTACATTTCTCAACGAAACTGGCAAGATTAAGCGTTTACAAGTTGCCTTCCTGTACGCTCAAGGAGGCGGATGCCTTACGATTTGAATCGGACAACGAAAACGAGCATGATCGTGAAGCGGTGACAATTTTTAGAGGGGATATAGAAGTCGGCCGTATCAAAAAAGTGCATTGTAAGGTGTTTGATAAACCAGGTGCTGAAAAACTCAAACATTCAGTAGAAGCTGTAGATAAGAACGGCTATATCAATAAAAGCATTCATTAAGGTATCGATTTGAGGTCTTTTTTATTTGCAGTCTCGAAAAATTATGCATTCTGGTGTTCGCGGTTCGCGAACAACGAACAATAACGTTGCATGTCTATTCGCAAATAAACTGAACATGCAGCAATGACTGGTTTAGAATGCGAAAGCCCCCGAATCGGGGGCCTTCTGCTTTGGAGGTGGTGTGGGGCGGGATCGAACCGCCGACACAAGGATTTTCAGTCCTTTGCTCTACCAACTGAGCTACCGCACCAACTATTTTCAGTCCTTTTCCCGACCAGCGGTCGGGATACCGCACCGATCCATTCATCCTCTTTTCTTATTTCCGGGATACATTAGCATCCACGACTTTTTCACGAGCGGGCAGCAAAAATAGGCTTTTTCAGCAAAAACAGGCAAGCAAAAGGCTTTATTTTTAGAAAATTAAGCGGCGAATGCGTTGACTGATAGGCTGCAGCATCAATAAGCGGGTATCGCCGCAATAATCCGCAGCGGCCCACCACTACCACCGCCAATTTTCATCGGCAAAGCCACCACATAACTACCCACCGCCGGCAACTGATCCAGGTTGGCCAGGTTCTCAAAGCCGGGCACATTGGCACCCATCAAAACCTGGTGGGTTTTGAAATCGGCCGACTGTCCAAAGTCAAGACTGGGCGTATCCAATCCCACTGCCTTTACTTTCCGCTCTTTCACCAGCCATTCTGCAGCCAATGGATCGATGCCCGGGAAATGCATTTCTGTTAATGCTGCCGTACCTGTTTTACTCGTACCGAAATACCGTTCGCGGTTGGGATAAAACTGTCCGAACCCAGTACGCACCAAAACAATCGTACTATCTGAAATGCGGCCATTGTCCTGCTCCCAGCGCTTCAAGTCTTCAATGGATAAAAGGTAATCATGATTGGACAGGGCATAACCGGAGATGTCCACTACGATGGCATTGCCGGTCAGACTTTGCAAGGGAATCTGGTCGACAGATAAATGCTTCTCTGCAAAATGAATCGGCGCATCCAAGTGCGTACCGCCATGCTCGGGTGTGCAGAGCGTATACGATGAATAGTAGTAACCTTTCGCCGTTACCCCTGCTGCATCGGTACTGTGCACATAAGGTTTTGTATTGTTCGGCCAGTACAGAGTGGTGCTGTCGAAGGTATAACTGAGATCGATCCAGCGGATGTTGCCTGGAAATGCTGTTGAGGATGCTGGCCCTGCCGCGGGCCCAGATTGCTTACAGGATGCTGCTACAATTAATAGCAGTAAAAAAGTTCGCTGCATAGTGGAATGATTGAAGCTAGGAATGCTAATCCATCAAATTAGTACGCAACAGGTTCAAAAATAAAAATTCATCGGGAGATTAAAATTTGATAATTCTATGGTCCATACGATGGGCAATTGTAACGCCCGGGAATATAAGCACGAAAAGATTCCCGCCTGCGCGGGAATGACGGAAAGAGACAGCAGCCATGACACCTCAGACGCTCGCGCAGACTGCCGATTGAGAGATTGCTTAGAATTGAATGCTGCCGCCGGATGGAATTTATCACATTTATCACATCAGCACATTTGTCACATTAATTCCCGTATTCACTAAGAAATTTAATCCTCATAATTTTCAGCTGCTCCCAACTATAATTCCCTTCATTCAATTCTTGTTGGGCAACCTGTAACGAAGACGTTTCGCAGCCTTTGAAATAATCAATGATTTCTTCCTGCTCGTATTGGTCGAGCATATCGTCAATGGCGTAGTCGAGGTTGAGTTTGGTGCCACTGGCCGCAATGGTTTCCATTTCTTCCATCAGGGCATCCATGCGCCAGTCTTTGTTTTTGGCGATGACTTCCAGCGGCATTTTTTTATCGACCTGCTGAATGATGAATACTTTGTTGCTGCTCTTGTTGGCCACTGTTTTCATCACAAAATCATCGGGCTTCTGCACATCGTTCTCGGCAACGTATTTGGCCACCAGTTCTACGAAGGGTTTACCATAACGCAATGCCTTACCCCTGCTGACTCCCTGGCATTTTTCCAGTTCCTGCACTGTGGTGGGATACAGTGTGGCCATATCCTGCAAGGAGGTTTCGAGGAAGATCACAAAGGGAGGCAGTCCTTTTTTCTTGGCTTCTTTCTGCCGCAGCTCTTTCAGTTGCTCAAATAATTTTTCATCCGTAGCAGCTGTTTCGTTATTGCTTTCGCTCTCTTCATCATCGGCATTCGCATCCTCAAAAAGGTTATTGAGCACAATCGGGAAGCTCTTGGGTTTCTTCGCGAAGGCTTCTCCCTGCTTGGTTATCTTTAATACGCCGTAGTCAACGATATCTTTGCTCAGCAAATTCTCTAACAACATCTGCCTGATCAATGAATTCCAGTAATGCGCGGGCTGGTCATTGCCAATGGCAAATTCGGCCAGTCCGTCGTGACGGAACATCTGTATCTGCGGGGTCAGCTTGCCGGAAATAATATTCACGGTATAGTCGGTGGCAAAACGCTCGTCCAGCACTTTTACCACCTTCAGCACTTTCACCGCGTCTTCCTTGGCCTCTACGCGTTCTTTCGGGTGCAGACAGTTATCGCAACTGCCGCAATTTTCTACTGTATAGCTCTCCCCGAAATAACTCATCAAAGTTTTACGTCGGCATACACCGCTCTCGGCAAAAGCCACGGTTTCATTGATGAGCTGTGCGCCCACTTCGCGTTCACTCAGTGGCTTGTCGCGCATCAGGTGCTCGAGTTTGCTCACGTCTTTATGCGAATAATAGAGAATACACTTTCCTTCTAAGCCATCCCGACCGGCACGACCAGTTTCCTGGTAATAGTTTTCGATCGACTTGGGAATGTTAAAGTGGATCACAAAACGGATATCGGGTTTATCAATGCCCATACCAAAGGCAATCGTAGCCACAATCACCTGCATGTCTTCGTTCAGGAACTGGTCCTGCCGTTGCGCCCGCAGTTTGCTGTCGAGCCCGGCATGATAAGCGCCTGCTTTGATGCCATTCTGTTGTAGCAATTCTGCCAGCTCTTCGGTAGTCTTGCGGTTGAGCGTGTAAATGATCCCGCTCTTGCCCTTATTCTGCACGATGAACTTTACAATGCTGCGCAGGGTATCTTCTTTCTTAATCTTTGGCAATACCTCGTAGTAGAGGTTGGCGCGGTTAAATGACGAGATGAATATTTTCGGTTTGCGCAGATCGAGGTTCTTCACAATATCGCTCTGCACTTTTGGGGTAGCCGTGGCCGTTAGGGCGATGACGGGTACATCGGGATTGATCTGCTCCATCATCTCGCGGAGGCGGCGGTATTCCGGACGGAAATCATGTCCCCACTCGGAAATACAGTGGGCCTCATCTACCGCAAAAAAAGAAATGGCCAGGTCGGCAAAGAAAGCGCGGTTATCTTCTTTGGTAAGTGTCTCCGGCGCTACATAGAGCATCTTGGTCTTACCGCTGAGCAGGTCGTCGTGAACCTCTTTTATTTCCTTTTTATTAAGCGTCGAATTGAGAAAGTGGGCGACCTCATCTTTACTGCTGTAGCTGCGCACCAGGTCTACCTGGTTTTTCATCAGCGCAATCAGCGGCGATACAATGATGGCCACGCCCGCCGATATCATGGCCGGAAGCTGGTAGCAAAGACTCTTGCCACCACCGGTAGGCATGATAACGAAGGTATCGGTACCAGATAAAACAGATTGGATAATTTCTTCCTGTTGGCCGCGAAAAGAATCGAGACCAAAATGTTCCTGCAATGCTGCCAGCAGGTCGGGTTGGCCTTTCGTTGTTTTGGCTTTGGCTGCAGCTGGTTTGGCAGATTTGGAAGCAGGCTTTTTTACAGCAGCTTTTGCGGTCGTATTGGGTTTGGAAGAACTTTTTGCCATGCGCGTTAATTTTCTTTTCTCACAGGGTTATAAGATACAACATAAACAGGTGTCCTCCGCGATTAAAATCTCTCCCTGCAATGGCCCGGAAGGCAGTCGGGATGCGGATTTCCCCGTTTTTTTTGGGTTGGCGAAGTTAAACAAAACAGGTGGTAAAACGGTCGTTTTTTTGTTAAACCCACCGCTGTTTCCGGCTAAAAAATACCATTTCAGACAGATGCTTTGAATCTGCTAACTTTGGCCGCTGAAAATGAACGAACAAGCCATTTTAGACGCTGCAAAACGAACGATTGTTCTGGAAGCCGGGGCGATTGATCGGTTGCGGGAACTACTTACTGCCGATTTTGCCAAAGCGGTGGAACTGCTGTTCGATTGCAAAGGCCGCCTGGTGATCAGCGGCGTAGGCAAGAGCGCGATCATCGCCCAGAAAATGGTGGCAACCTTCAACTCAACCGGCACGCCTGCCGTGTACATGCATGCCGCTGATGCGATTCATGGCGATTTGGGCATGATTCAATCGTCTGATGTGGTGATGGTCATCAGCAAAAGCGGCAACAGTCCGGAGATAAAAGCCCTGGTGCCCCTCGTGAAAAGCTTTGGCAATCCATTGATTGCCCTCGTGGGCAATCTCCAATCTTACCTGGCCCAGCAATCCGATCTCGTACTCGATGCGACCGTATCAGCTGAAGCTTGTCCGAATAACCTCGCGCCTACCACCAGCACTACAGCCCAGCTGGTATTGGGCGATGCGCTCGCTGTTTGCCTGATGGAGCTCCGTGGCTTCAGCGGCGAGGATTTTGCCAGATTTCACCCGGGCGGACAACTCGGCAAGAAACTTTACCTCAAGGTATCGGATCTATATACCCAAAACGAAAGGCCGAAGGTATCGCCGCAGGCCAATCTTCGCGAAACGATTGTATCCATTTCCGGGAGTCGCCTGGGCATGACGGTAGTAATCGATGAAAATGATCATATACTCGGCGTGATCACGGATGGCGATCTCCGCCGTATGCTGGAGAAAAGCGAATCACTCGACGGTATCCAGGCAAAAGATATCATGACTTTAGCACCCAAAACCATTGAACCCGGCGCGCTGGCGACCGAAGCCCTCAATGTTTTGCGTATCTTTGACATCACCCAACTGGTAGTCGCCAGCGGGCAACAATACCTCGGCGTGCTCCATCTGCACGACCTCGTCCGCGAAGGCTTGCTCTAACCCATTTATCCAAAACATACTGTTTACAGGAAGACCTTAACAGGAGCGGGAAAATATTCCGCCCGGCCCTCCGTTAGTGACAAGTCGGGGCCAATGAAGCAACACATGAAGCAGCGTATTTTTTGGACCATATCGATACTGGCGATCGCAATAGCCGCGGGATGTTATTTCTTCCCGAAGGATACCGATGTGCTCTCCCAACGGTACGCACCGAACCAACTCCAACAGGATTTCCAGGTTTTCCGCGAAGTGTTGGAAAAAGCACACCCTGCCCTGTACAGTTATGCCGATAAGAATGAACTGAACCACGACTTCGACAGCATCTATGCTGGTTTGAAGGATGATGCTGATATCCGTTCCTTTCACCAGAAGCTGGCCTTTATAGTCAATAAGATCGGATGCAGTCATACCAATCTCTACCTTCCCAAGATACTTTACGATACTTTGTTGCACCGGCCGAATTTTTTTCCCCTGCCCGTGGTGTATGTAGATGGCGGCTTCTACATCAATTCCGATATATCGGAGATACCAGTTGGTTCGCACATCATCAGCATCAATGGCAATCCGGCAGCGCAGATCATGGAACGCATGTACGATTACAATGTGCCCGATGGCCGCAATAAGAATTATAATCTTTCGCAGGCCGCCCAGCATTTTTCCTACGATTATTTTATGGCCTATGGTCCGGCCGGCGTATTCCGGATTGAATACGTAGCGCCCGGTTCAACCACGCGGGAAATGGTAGCGCTTGAGCCGGTGACGCTGGAGAAGTATACGGATGAATATAACACGAATGTGTACTATAACTATTCGGATGAAGTGGGCTACGATTTCGAAATCATCGACTCGTTGCATACCGCGGTACTCACGTTGCGGTCATTTGCTTTTAGTACGGCCACAACATTTTCTGCGTATAAAAATTTCCTGTTGAATGCCTTCACGCTGCTGAAGAACGAAAACGGCATCAATAACCTCGTGATCGATTGCCGGAACAACGAAGGTGGAGAGTACGAAAATATTTTTCTCCTGCTCAGGTTTCTGAGCAAACAACCATTCCGGGAAGTAGATTCTGCTAAAGTGCGTTTCAGAAAGACGCCTTACCAGCAATACCTCGAACCTGCCTATGCTTTGAATGAGCGGCCCTATCTTGATTCGATGCTCAAGACCGAATTTCACCCGCTGGGAGATGGAACGTTTGCGCTCAACGAAACAGAAAACGACCTGCGGCGTCCGCATCCCATGGCGTTTACCGGAAACCTGTTTGTGATCACCAACAGCAATGTGGTATCAGCCGCTTCTAATTTTGTGGCGATGATCAAAGACAGTAAGCGCGGTATCATCGTAGGCGAGCAAACAGGCGGTGGTTACAATGCACACAATGGCTTTACCCGTCTCTTGTACAAACTGCCGAATACGGGTATGCAACTGGAGTTTTCTGCCGTGCAGGTACAGCATTTCCTCCATCATCCGCAATTCAACCGCTATGGTGTAGAGCCAGACTATACCATCAGCAATACCATCCACGATATCATCGAGAACCAGGATCCGCAAATGAGCTTTATCGTCAACAACCTGGTAAAAGCAGATCGTTAATTTAATTTGAGGATGCCTGCGCCTTTCAATACTTTTGCGCCTTGATCACCCGTTTACAGTAACTATTACCGTCTTATGAACCAGCATTACTATGTAGCTATTATGGCAGGTGGCATTGGCAGCCGTTTCTGG
The DNA here is from genome assembly GCA_028876035.1 of Bacteroidota bacterium. Taxonomy (GTDB): domain Bacteria; phylum Bacteroidota; class Bacteroidia; order Chitinophagales; family Chitinophagaceae; genus JACMLD01. The sequence goes on along the minus strand of JAGWTK010000079.1, from coordinate 1,368 downwards.
CCCATGAGCCGAACCGGCTACCCCAAGCAATTCCTGGATATCCTCAATACCGGGAAAACACTGATCCAATCGACCTACGATCGCTTCTCCTCCTTTATTCCGGAAGAAAACATTTTTGTGGTGACTTCCCAGGAATACATGCAAATCGTAGAACAGCAGCTACCCCGCATCAAAAAAGAAAATATACTGGGTGAACCTTCCCGCAAGAATACCGCACCCTGTATCGCCTATATCTCTGCTAAATTATTCCAGAAAGATCCCAAAGCTTCGTTGATTGTTGCACCATCGGATCATTCCATTCTCGATAACAAAGAATTTGAACGCGTTTGTGGGGAAGCATTGGATTTCGTGAACAACCTGAATGCGTTTATCACCCTGGGTATAAAACCTACCTATCCCAACACGGGTTATGGTTATATCCAGTTTGAGCCTATGCCGGTGAGCAAGGACGTGTACAAGGTGAAGACCTTTACCGAAAAACCCAACCTCGATTTGGCCAAGACTTTTCTGGCCAGCGGTGAGTTTCTCTGGAATGCAGGCATCTTCGTATGGCAGGTGAAAAATATCCTGGCCGCATTTGAAAAATTCCTGCCCGACATGTACGAATTGTTCATGGCACAGGCCGATAAGCTCAATGGTCCCGAAGAAGCAAATGCATTGAAAGAGATATATCCACTCTGTACCAATATTTCGATCGACGTAGGCATCATGGAAAAAGCTTCCAATGTGTACCTGATCCCCTCCAGTTTCGGCTGGAGCGATCTCGGTACCTGGAACAGCGCCTACGAAAACATCGAAAAAGACTATTTCCACAATGCAGTCGGCGGCGACAATGTAATGGTCATCGACGCCGTAAAATGCATGGTACACGTCCCCAAAAACAAACTGGTCCTGCTACAAGGCCTCGAAGATTTCATCGTTGTCGATACCGACGACGTACTCATGATCTGTAAGAAAGACAAGGAACAGCAGATCAAAGATTATGTGGCGGAGGTGAAGCGGAGAAAAGGCGATAAATACCTCTAGGTAATATAAGATGTAAGATTTGGTGATGTAAGATATAGGTTCTTGCTATCGCAAGTTCTTGCCCTTTCTTGCTCTCCCTGAAGGCAGAACTTGACCACAGACCTGGCTTTAACGCCAACTTGCCTGGATCATCTGTATGATTTGCACGCTATAGTAATTTCCTGACGATAGTCGCCAACAACTCGTTGAGTTCACGTATGTATTCGTGCTGTTGGCCGGTCTTTCCATCTTTTACTCCTTCTGCATTTGGAATAATTATTTGATCGAGGGCCTTAGAAAGATTTGGGCATGAATAAACTGAACGACTTGCACGTGAAGCATATCTTAAATCTCAATATCTTA
>JAGWTK010000078.1 GCA_028876035.1 Bacteroidota bacterium | reverse complement strand
AAAAAAGCTGCCACCGCCAATCAATAAAATCTTTCAGAAGAACAAATAAAAAAGACCGGCCTGCCGGTCTTTTTTTGTGCGCGGTGGATAGCAGCACAAAAAATTCTACCTTACCTGTCGCGATTGTTATGACAGGGTCAAAGATTATGATTGCAGGCGCCGGCATCGGCGGATTAACTACTGCGCTGTGTTTGCACGCGCGGGGCATCCGCTGTGAAGTGTACGAAGCGGCTGCCGCGATCAAGCCGCTGGGTGTTGGCATCAATCTATTGCCACATGCAAGCAGGGTGCTCTGTGAGCTGGGCCTGGAAAAAGAGCTTAGCACGATGGCTGTAGAGACGAGCGAACTGATCTATTACAATCGATTTGGACAAAAGATCTGGCAGGAGCCGCGCGGCAAATTTGCAGGTTATCGCTGGCCGCAATTCTCGATACACCGCGGTATGTTTCAGATGCTGTTGCTGAAAGAAGTGAAACGACGATTGGGAGAACATTGCGTTCACGCAGGTATGCGCCTGGAATCTGTTTCGGTTAGGGCGAATGCAGCAGCAGCCAATTTTCTGTACAACGATCCAGCGCATGGAAAAGCTTCTTTCGAAGCGGATGCATTGATAGCAGCCGATGGAATCCATTCCGCGGTGCGGCGCCAATTCTATCCCGAGGAAGGCCTGCCAGTTTTCTCCGGTATCATCCTGCATCGCGGTACCAGCATCGTTCCATCCTTCCTCACGGGTTCTTCCATGATTATGGCAGGGAGTGTCCGGCAAAAATTTGTTGCTTATCCAATTGGCCAGGCCGAAAATGGCCAGCAACGGATCAACTGGGTGGCCGATTTGCAGGTTGGGAAAGACGGAAATATTCCGCCCCAGGATTGGAACAGGAAGGCAGACAAGCAACAGCTGCTCGAAGCATTTGCAAACTGGACGTTTAGCTGGATGGATGTGCCTGGAATGATTGCCAATGCAGATTCTATTTACGAATTCCCGATGAGCGATCGCGACCCATTGCCGCAATGGTCGTTTGGACCGATCACCTTATTAGGAGACGCAGCTCACCCGATGTATCCCATCGGATCAAACGGCGCATCACAGGCGATCCTTGATGCCGAATGCATCGCCCAATGCCTGGCAGCATCTCCTGATGTGAGCAACGCGTTCCGCCAATATGAATCGATCCGCCTGCCCGCTACATCGAATATCGTGCTGCGCAACCGCGAGATGGGACCAGAACGAGTGATGCAGCTGGCAGAAGAAAGAGCGCCGAACGGATTTCAGAATATCTACGACATTATTCCAAAAGAAGAACTCGAAGCCATTGCTGCCCGCTACAAACAGGTAGCCGGGTTTGATATGAATAGCGTAAATCAAAAGAAATAAAATGAATGTCCCGCAGCTTGAATTCGCATTTGAAATTACCATCGAAGTAGCACCCGGCGCCTTGCAGGAACTGGGTCATACGGGGAAAGGCATCCGCCGCATTGTACCGATACTGGGTGGAAAATTTGAAGGTCCGGCTATCCGGGGAAAGGTGTTGCCGGGCGGGTACGACTGGCAACTGGAAAGAACAGACCATATAACGGAGATAGATGCACGCTATTTATTGCAAACGGAAGATGGTGCGTTGATCACAATCGTCAATACGGGCCTTCGGTACGGTCCGCCTGAAGTGATGCAAAAAATGATGAAAGGCGAAGCAGTGGTGCCGGACGCTTACTATTTCAGAACAATCCCGGTGTTTGAAACGGCAGCGCCGCAATATGCCTGGTGCCAGGAACATATTTTCGTTGCGAATGGTATTCGCAAACCGGCAGAAGTGACAATACAAGTGTGGAAAGTGCTGTAGACTCAGGCGAGCACTTTAATGAGCAGGACGCCGATACCATAAATTAAGGTGGCGAGAAAAATGCCTTTCAGCGTTTTGTCTTTACGGGCATTCACATAAAAGGTGAACAACACGGCATTGGCGATGAGCGAAATACTGCTTACGGCAGTCAGCAGGGATTTGTACTGGCGCATATACCCCAGGAATTCGGTGAAACTCACCTGCCGGGTGTAAAATGCGGCGAAGTAGTATACAATCATGCCAACAAATGGTCCGGTAAAGCCCAGGATCAGGCCAAATGGGATATTGTCTCTTTTCATCATCAGGTTAGCTTCCACTTTTTTTCCAGTTTGGACTTTAGAACGTAATTGGTCAGATCAAATTGTACCGGCACCACACTAACGTAATTATTCTTCAGGGCCCATACGTCGGTGTCTTTCCCGGTATCCATGTTCTTGAATTCGCCCGTTAACCAGTAATATTTGCGGTTATGCGGATCATGCCGTTCGATAAAGTCCTCGTCATATTTAGCATAAGCCTGCCGGCAAAGACGCATTCCTTTTATCAATTCATCGGCAACAGCAGGGATGTTCACGTTTAATATCGTGTGCTTATCGAGCGAGGTCTTCAGCATTTTCTCCGTAAGCAGGCGCACATATTTACGGGCTGCTGTGAAATCGGCCTCTACGCTGTAATCCAGGAGTGAAAACCCAATCGAAGGAATACTTTCGATGGCAGCCTCAACGGCCGCACTCATGGTTCCGCTGTAGATAACATTGATCGAATGATTGGCGCCATGGTTGATACCGCTCAGGCAAATGTCGGGCTTCCGGTGTAATACCTTGTCCACAGCCAGCTTCACGCAATCTACCGGTGTACCGCTGCAACCCCAGGCTTCAATGCCTTCCATAAAATTCACCGAATGCAGGCGCAGGGGCTGACCAATCGTGATCGCATGCCCCATCCCGCTCTGGGGTTTGTCGGGCGCTACAACTACAATCTTGCCCAGGTCTTTCACCGCCTCCGCGAGGTTGCGGATACCGGGCGCCGTGACGCCATCGTCATTGGTTATTAGTATGACGGGCTCCTTGCTTTTCGATGTTTTCCTGCTTGCCATTTGTCAAAGCTATGAAGAAACGGCTGCAGGAAGTTGTTTGCCAAAGCAGGGAGAAAAATTTTTTGATGTTAAAAAAATTAGTATTTTGCACTAAAATACTTAGCTATGACTTTTGCCGGAAAAAATCTCCGTTATCTGCGTCGCCTTCGCGGATGGACCCAGGAAGAATTTGCGAGTAAACTAAAGATCAAGCGTTCATTGCTTGGGGCCTATGAAGAGGAAAGAGCTGAGCCGCGCATCGAAGTACTGGAAGCCATTGGCAGTATTTTTAAACTATCACTTGACGAATTGTTGCTGAAAGATCTGGGCGATACAAAAAATAACTTCATCGCGAAACGGAGAGCGAGCAAACTGGCCAATACCGCTTCTGCTGAGATCCAGTTTGTTCCGGTAAAAGCAGCTGCCGGTTACCTGGCGGGATATGCTGACCCGGAATTTGTAGACGAACTGAATACTTTTACCCTGCCGATGCTCGCACCCGGCAATTACCGCGCGTTCGAAATCATTGGTGATTCCATGTTACCCACCCCCAGCGGCTCCGTGATCGTGGGTGAAAAAGTAGAAAGCCTGGAGCACGTAAAAAGCAGTTCCACCTATATTGTTGTTTCCAAACAGGAAGGCATCGTGTACAAACGCGTGCTGAAAAACGGAAGGGCAAAAAGCAAGATTACGCTGGTGAGTGACAATCCTTCTTACCAGCCCTACCAGGTAGAAGCAGACGATGTGCTTGAACTCTGGCAGGCACAGATGGTCATTACAAAAGCGAGTCAGCAAAACCGTTGGGACGTGAATCAATTGGCGAACCTGGTAACCTCGTTGCAAGACCAGGTGAGCACGTTGAAAAAGCGCATGAATTAATTTATTTTCTCTTTTATTTCAGGGAAGCCGGCCAGACGCCGGCTTTTCTTTTTTGCCAACTTCGTGAAAGAAGAATTTTTCCGAACCAGTTGAGCGGTAAGTAGTTGCCCCTACACCAAAGGTTTGATGAACTCCTGATTTTCAATTAATTTTGATCCGACCACATGAAAAAAACTATCTGCCTGGGACTGCTTATTGCTGGCCTCTTCCGGCCCGTTATTGCACAGCACCGAAGCTTGCAGGCGGTAAAGACGCTTACACCTCCTAGAATAGATGGTTCACTGTCCGACAGCGTTTGGCGGTCTGCTCCCGAGGCGACCAACTTTATCACCAATACCCCCGTGTTCGGAAAACCGGCCAGGCTGAACACCAGCGTAAAATTATTGTACGACGATATCGCTCTTTATATTGCGGTGTACCTCTACGACGATCCGGCGGAGATAAGGAAGCAGTTCACCATCCGGGATGATCAAAGCAATGCCAATGTCGATTTCTTTTCAGTTTTCGTAGACACCTACAACGATCATCAAAACGCTTTTCAATTCCAGGTAACTACCCGCAACGTACAAACCGATGCACGGTTATCCGCTTCTGTGAAACCATCCATCGGAATATACGGCGATTTAAGCTGGGACGCGGTTTGGGAAAGCAAGGTAGAAATGCAGAAGAATGGGTGGACCATCGAAATGAAAATCCCTTATTTTTCGCTGCGCTTTCCGCGGAAACCGGTGCAGGAATGGGGCATCAATTTTCTCCGGTTTAGCAAAAGGTTCAATGAATCGGCATTTTGGAACCCGGTAGACCCGAACCAAAACGGATTCGTGCAACAATTCGGTTCGCTGAACGGACTCAACGACATCAGACCACCTTTGCGCCTGAGCTTATCGCCCTATTTGAGCGGCGGCTACCGCAGCGACCCGCAGGCCAACGGCAGCAAAGAAACCAGGGTATTGAAAAGCGGCGGGTTGGATTTGAAATGGGGACTGAATGAGAGTTTTACGCTGGATGCTACCCTGATCCCCGATTTCGGGCAAGTGATCTCCGATAACAACGTCAATAATATTTCACCTTTCGAAATCCGTTTCAAAGAGAACCGGCCTTTTTTCACAGAGGGAACCGAACTATTCAATAAGGCCGGAATTTTTTATAGCCGCCGGGTGGGAAGAACCCCTGGCGGATACCAGTCGGTCCGTGATCTGGCTGTATCCAATCCCAATCTAACGGTGCTGGACAACCCGGAAGTAACAAAACTTTACAACGCAATAAAATTCTCCGGAAGAACCCGCAGCAACCTCGGCATTGGTGTATTCAATGCGATTGCCGAACCGCAGGATGCCCGCATTTACAACCGCAGTACCGGTACCACGAGTACGATACGCACGGAGGAACTTACGAATTACAATGTAGTGGTGATCGACCAGGCACTTAAAAACCGTTCGGCAATTACGTTTACGAATACCAATGTCATGCGCAATGGCCAGGCCAACGACGCCAATGTAACCGCGCTTGACCTCTTGCTATACGACAAAAGGAATAATTACGGGCTGAGCATTAAACCAAGGTATAGCCGCATATTCGGGCAAGGCGGGTATGATGGGTTTGCCAATGAAACACAGTTTGGCAAGGTGAGTGGTAAATGGCAATGGTTTGTCAATAATCTCCTCGAATCGGAAAATTATAACCCTAACGATCTTGGTTATCTGCAGGTGCCCAATCAACTCTCAACAACTGGCGAAATCAGCTACAATATTTTTGAACCCAGTGGAAGCCTGCTCAACCAACGGTATGCACTCACGGCCTTGCAGTCGTATCTCTACCGGCCTTTCGGCTACCAGGCGACTGAATTCAAACCTTCCTTGTTTTGGGTGTTTAACAATTTCTGGGATATTAGTTTCTCTGTACCCATACAGCCTTTCTGGTACAATGATTATTTTGAATTGCAGACAGCTGGCCGGATGTTGAAACGCGCTCCATATTACTCTGCATTTTTCAATGGTAGTACTGATAGCAGGAGAAAGCTATTCGTCAACTGGAGCGCTGGATTTGCAGAAGGTCCACTTCCCAATGACCCGTACAATGCGCTGACCCTGGGTACGCGATTCCGCTTCAGCGACCGGCTCACGGTTGAAGCTTCGATTACACGCCGGCACGATCATGGCCAGTGGGGGCTTACCAACAATGGAAAATCATTTCTGTTCGACAATACCGGGGAGCCCGTCCTGGCCCGGCGGAAGTTTACGGATGTGACCAGCGTACTTAGCGGCACCTACAATTTTACGTCACGCATGAACCTCACCTTCCGTGCAAGGCATTATTGGAATAAACTGGAAAACACCAACCTCTATTATGCTAAACCGGATGGCTACTGGACTGAAAGATTTGATCTTGTCCCTGCCGCCTACAACGCCAACTACAACGTGTTTAACCTGGACGTTTTTTTCAACTGGGATTTTGTACCGGGCAGCCGGATTATCATTGGCTACAAAAACTGGCTGGGCAACGATTACCTGAACGCGCTGGACGGCGCCCGCAACAATGTATATTCAAAAAACCTGGTGAACCAGTTCAATGTGCCGCACGGAAATGAAATAACGCTTCGGGTGATTTACTTTCTCGATTATCCCGGGCTTCGACAACAGTTGCGTAGGAAATTATAATTCGTAGATGGACTTGGCTGTACGAAATGTATTGCAATGTGCTTCCACGATGGTACGCGCTTCCGGTGAGTATCCTCCCCCCATCGCCACAACACAGGGTGAGCCTATTTGCCTGCAAAACCGGAAAACCATTTCATCGCGGAGCCGGCATCCTTCCATCGTGAGTTTCAGTTTGCCAAATTTATCCGTCTTCAATACATCTACCCCGGAAAGATAAAAGACGATATCCGGGGAAAACTGGCTGGAAATCTTTTGAAGGCTTATATTAAGCAAATGCAGGTAATCCGAATCACCGATACCATCTTCCAAAGGTAAATCGAGATCAGACTGTTCTTTTCGAAACGGATAGTTGTGCCGGCCATGCATACTGAAAGTGAACACCCTTGGTTCATTCGCGAAAATGGATGCGGTACCATTACCCTGGTGTACATCAAGGTCTATGATCAGGATATTGCTCAGAACGGATTTGCTGAGTAGATAATTAGCGGCTACCGCAAAATCATTCAACAAGCAGAATCCTTCTCCCCTGTCAGCAAATGCATGGTGCGTGCCACCCGCCACATTCAAAGCAACACCGTATTGCAGTGCAAAAAAACAACAGTCAATGGTCCCCTGGGTGATCATCAGTTCGCGGCGGGTGAGCATGGGCGATTGGGGAAAACCTATCTGGCGTTGTTCACGTGCATCGAGCTGTTGCAACTTCAATTTAGCAAGATAGCCGGGCGTATGGGTAAGCAATATGGTTTCGTCTGTACAAACTGAAGGGCTAAATAAACCAGCTGCTTCAATACTTCCTTCGTACAGCAGTTGTTCCGGTATCAGTTCATATTTGATCATCGGGAATCGATGGCCTTCGGGCAAAGGATGCGCGTAGATAGGATCAAAAGCAATTTTCAACATGGAATCACGGTCTGGTTCACGATGGCGAATACTTTATCGGCCGGGCCAGGTTGTACCAATGCCATGCCGGTAAATCGGCTGAACGCGGGGAGTACGCAATAGTTGGGTGTAAAGTAGAAACAGGGAAACCGCAATGCCTGCCGTCCACCGCCGCTGATACGCACGCCGGGATGAAAGTGACCGGAAAAGCAATAGTTATCTGTTTCGGCAGATGCGGGGCTCAATGCAATATCATGTGTAAAAGAAAAAGGTCCGTGTACATGCACCTCCTTACAAACCGACACGCCTGCATTCATATACCAGTCATCGTGGAGAATATCGTGGTTGCCCATGGCGAGGACAATGTCGAGTCTGGGAAAATCATCACGCCAGCGCCTGAACCAGTCGAGCTCCTTGTTCTCCCGGCTATGAAACATATCCCCTACGACTATCAAACGACGCGGTTGAAAGTGCTGGATCTGGCTAACCAGGCGTTGCAGATCTTCTTTATACACATTTTGAGGGACAGCGATACCTTCTTTCCGGAAATGACCGGTTTTTCCAAAGTGCAGATCGGAAACGATAAGTGCTGCCTCCTCTTCCCAAAACAGCAGGCGGTCGGCAGATAGCCAGCAATTTTGCCCTTTGATTGTATAGTGATACGGTGCAGCCATGATTAAGCTGTGCAAAACTACTGTACACCGTTCGTGTAATGATATTTTTTTATTTGGCAGAGACCGGTAATTTTAGATAAATAAACTCCACTCAACCAAAAACAACTTTTATGTCGGAAACAAACCAAAGCAATGACATATTGATGCCACCAACGGACAAGCCTGCGCTTCCGTCGGGGCTGAATGTGCTTACCATTCTTACCATTATCGGATGCATTCTTGGGCTCATTTTCGGCGCCTATAGCTTTGCTACGGCAAAGTCTTCGCTGGATAAAATGGAAGCAGCCATAAACAGTCCGGACTATGAAAAAATGCCCGAATTCGCCAAGAAAATGATGTCCCCGGAAATGCTTGACATTGCAAGAAAAAGTTATGAAAACAGGGTGCCTATCAACCTCATCAACTTCGTTGCACTGGGGCTTTGTCTTTTCGGCGCTTTGCAGATGCGGAAGCTAAAGGCGCAGGGTTATCCATTGTATGTGGTTGGCGAGTTGCTGCCCATATTAGCGACTGCATTTTTCATTGGCGTTAAGCCATTAACGGGAATGATGGGCATTATTACAATTGGCCTTGCCCTGCTTTTCGTCCTCCTCTATACGGCACAGCGAAAATATCTGACGGTTAAATAAGAACAACCGTTTACCCAAAATAAAAGCAGGCCAATGGTCTGCTTTTATTTTTCCAGCTGCTGCTGCATTCGCCTTACCCTGTCTTCCAGCTTTTCAGAAGAAAGATTTTCGCGCATGCTGTCTACTTTTACCGGGAAACAGAAAGGTGTGAGCCGCTCCGGATAGGTGATAACAATAGTTGAAGCCTGTACCCGTTCGAGCATATTGCGCAACCTTACTTCCTCCATTTGCTGTGCCAGCACTTCCCGGTACGCCTGCTGCAACAGGAGATTATTGGGCTCATATTCCAGAAAAACACTGAACAAGAGGGAAGCAGATGACTGGAGGTGGCGGGCTTTTTTTTGTTCCCCGGGCATGCCCTGGAAGATAAGTCCGCCAATTACCGCAATGTCCCTGAATTTTCGCTTAGCCATTTCCGTAGAGTTAACGCTGCGCTGGATATCGGCCAGCAGGTTATCCGGGCTGAACAGCTCATACACATTGGAATCGTCCAGTGGAATGGGCTGATCGCTTAGCAATTCAAATCCATAATCATTCATGGCGAAGGAAAACGTAATGGGTACGATTTTACTGATGCGCCAGGCGAGGATGGCAGCCATGGCCTCGTGTACCAGCCGGCCTTCGAAAGGATAAACGAACAGGTGAAAGCCGTCCCGGGTTTCTATCTGTTCAATCAGCAATTCGTTTGCCCGTGGCACGCGGGACAATTCAGACTGTAAATCGAATAAAGGCTTTAGCGCACTGATTTCAACATCTACCGTTTGCCGCCGCTTACCTTTTACCAGCTGCCGCTCGCCTGCCTCATTCAGTTTCTCGCGCAGTTTACGTCCCAGGTTGGCGCTCAGTGGCATCCGGCCACCATTCCAGCTCGGCACAATAGATTTGGAGGCATTCGACTTGCGCACAATCACTGTCATGTCTTTGATCATGACCAGCTCAAGGTTTCGTCCCGCCAGCGTGAACACAGTACCGGGATCGAGGCGTGAAATAAAATATTCTTCTATCACCCCGATATAGCCGCCGCTCATGAATTTTACCTTGAGCATTGCATCGCTCACGATGGTTCCGATGTGCAGCCGGTGCCGCATGGCGATCCGACGGCTGGTAATAGTGAAGATCCCATCGATAATATCAACTTTTTTGAATTCATCGTATTGACGAAGTGCGTTGCCGCCAGCTGTAATGAAATACAATATCTCCTCCCATTCTGCATCGGTGATATCGGAGAAACAGTATGTATTCTTAATCTCGGGAAAAATCCGGGCCGGACGAAAACCTTCACCGGCCGCCAGGGTGCAGAGGTACTGTATCAGCACATCAAAACAAAGCGTCATCGGATCGCGGCTTTCTATAAAATTTTCTGCTATGCCTTCTTTGAGCGCGGCGGCCTCCATCAACTCCAGTGAATGGGTGGGCAGGAAATAAATCTTACTAACTGCATCGGGCTGGTGCCCGCTTCGTCCCGCCCTTTGTAAAAACCGGGCCACGCCTTTAGGTGAGCCCACCTGTATAACGGTTTCGACTGGCCGAAAATCCACGCCCAGGTCAAGACTGGCCGTACACACCACTGCTTTTAAGGTACCGCTGTGCAATGCCTCTTCTACCCATACCCGCAGCTCACGTTCGATGCTGCCGTGGTGAAGCGCGATCGCACCTGCGAGTTCCGGTGCAATCGTCAGCAACTTCTGGTACCAGAGTTCGCTCATACCACGCGTATTGATAAATATGAGCGTGGTACGGCTCTGCGCAATGATGGGAAGTACTTTATCTGCCAGCTTGATGCCCAGATGACCTGCCCAGGGATATTTTTCTATTTCATCGGGGATGACCGATTCCACTTCAATGTTCTTCCTGATCTGCGCCCTGACAATGACACCCGCTTTTTTGAGGGGCGCCAGCAACACTTCTTTGGCTTGCTCAAGATTACCAATGGTTGCAGAAATGCCCCACAACTGAAGTGGAGGACGTTCATCTCCCATTTCGGTAAGCCTGGGTTCGTCATCCGGCAAAAAAGCGGCAATGCGCGGATCATCATTTCGATAGGCACAAAGTCCAGCAATACGTGATACCGCCAGTTCAACCTGCACGCCCCGCTTGCTGCCGAGGAGTTCATGCCATTCATCTACTGCTACAAGGGTCAGCTTATTGAACAGCTGGGTATATCCTTTTTGCGCCATTAACAGGTGCAGGCTTTCAGGTGTAATGATCAGGACTTCCGGCATCTGCTTTTTTTGGCGGCTGCGCTCCGCAGTATCCGTGTCGCCATTCCGAATACCTATCTTCCATTGCATGCCAAGTGCAGCAACGACTTCTTCCATGGCCCGACCGATGTCTTTTGCGAGCGCACGAAGCGGCGTGATCCAAAGTAATAGCAAACCGTTGTCTTTTTTTTGCCGGAAATCGTTGGGGTGAGAATTGATAAATTGGATGACGGCCCCCAGGAAAACGGAGAAAGTTTTGCCGCAACCGGTAGGGGCATTGACGAGCCCGCTGTTTCCTTTTACAATTTCTTCCCAGGCTTCTTCCTGGAATGCAAACGGGTGCCTGCCTTCCAGCGCAAGCCATTCAAGAACGACACGATAACCGGTGGAATCATACAAGGTTGGCAAGAAATAAAGTTTTCGCGGTACAGGAAATTACAATGTTTTGAGGTATTCTATGACTGCCTTTCGCTGGCCATCGCTTAGCTTGTCACCGAACGTATGTCCGCCGTTGCCATATCCAGGCAGGTGCGTATTGTACACCTTAGTGCCTTCCGGCGCGCTTACGACAGCAAAGGGCCAGCTAAGCTTTTCGTAATCGTAATTGGCATCATCAAAATCGCGCTGCCAGTATTCCGGTCTTTTTTTGGAATTGAGCACGCCTTCCAGCGTAGGTACCGAGCCATTGTGCAGGTAGGGTGCCGTGCACCAGATCCCATCCAGCGGTGGAGCGATGTATCCGTTGAATGGTTCGAGCCGTGCGGGATGATCACCTTTTGCAAACCAGCTGTTGTTAAACCAATTGATGAACTGCGGGTTTTGGTAATTGCTTTTGAAGAGCATCGGATCGGTCTGAATTTCCTCTTCTGGGATCAGCAGGTTGGGGTATTCGCTGTTCTTGCCGTACTTGCCATGGCATTTTGAACAATTCACAATAAATATCGATTCACCTTGCCTTGCAAGTTTTTGATCAATCGGCCTGGGATATTTGGGCGGCTGTAAAGTGAGCAGGTAGGATAATACATCATTAAAATGACTGTCCACCTCGCGCGACTCGGCTGTATCATGCACTGTGAGTAAGTTAGAAGCCATCAGGAAGCGACCGAAATCACCACGTCCGAAACCGCTATAAAACATGCCATGCTTTTTTTTCAGCAGCCACCAGGCCGGCACATCGCTGGGGATCATTTCAGCAGGGATATCCAGCAAGGCCGAGTCGCTCCAGCGAAAACTGGCCGGGTCGCGGTGTGCAGCCAGCACAGCAGCCAATCGGTCCGCCGCATTCACGCCTCTCACGGCGGTCGTGAGGTAGGGCGCTACAGTTTTAGTTACCTGGAAAAAAGCTTTACTGGCCTCGTATTTCTGTGTGGAACTCTTTTTCAGGATATTTTTCAGCATCGTATATGCCTGGGGATTGAGCTTTTGTCCCATCGTGAAATCCGCAAAACTGTTGCCCATGCCCATCACCAGTTTCCCCTCGAATACCTGTGCATGACATTGCATACAGTTCGGCGCAACGAGGTTTTCACCATTCGGCGCTGTAACTACGGTATATTCATGAGATACCGTCGCATTCAGCCCGGTTCGCTGCAAATAATTTAAACTGCTTTTTCCAAGGGCCAGTTTAAAGAAATCGTAGGGAATCCCTCCTTTTACATAAGGACCAGTAGTGAGGTATCGAAACCCTGCTTCCGGATCGCCCGTTCTTTGCGTGCTGGCAGGAATAGTAACTGCACCCGGTACCGGCTCACCCGGACCAAGGGCTGCGATGCATATCAAACCCGTCAATACTGCTGCGATACTGTATCGTTTCATAGATTGGAAAATGAAAATTAAAGGTAAGTCAGGAACAATGTGATAAATGTGACAAGTGTGATAAATGTGATAAATGCACGCCC
>JAGWTK010000077.1 GCA_028876035.1 Bacteroidota bacterium | reverse complement strand
ACCAGTATGGATAGATGCCGCTTTCTGCGCGCCCGATGAATAAATCATTGTTATTGGCATTGAACACGGCAGTTGTATTGGACAGTCCTTTCAACACGCCATTTACATAAAACCTCGACTGCACACCATCGTACGTATATACCAGCGTCATCCATTTACCAGTATGAGTGTAGTCAGCGCTGTTTGTTGCACCCGAAGCAAACCCATAATCACCATAAAATCCCAGCGCCGTTTCCTTGGATGTATCGGCTTTTACTGCACAATCGTTGACAATATCACTTACACGCAGCGAATAAACTCCCTGTGTTTGATCAACCGTACCTTTTTGAAGAACCTGGTTCCCGTGACAGGCCCCGCCGTAAAAGCCATTCAACTTTACAATAGCCATAATGGTGATCAGTCCTTTTGGATTGAGTGATGGACTGTTGGGCACCTGCATATAACTACTGCTTCCGTCAAAAAGATAAGCATTGTTTGCACGACCGAACCGATCCACTGTTTTAGTAGCATTATTAAAGGAAATATGATTCCCCTTACCACTGCTGTCTTTCAGGCTTCCGCCGTTAAAATTGTACCAGGCTACAAGGCTGTCGGTCAAACTGCAGTTACAAATACTGCTATCCACTATTTTAACTGTATCAGTTTTCTGAATAGTAGTTGTGACTGTATCGTGCACATAGACCGTTTTTTTACAAGAGCTGAAATTGCTGCCAATAGAGAATAACACTACCGTAAGAACCAGGATACTAAGAGCGCGGCGAACTACTTTCATACAGATAAGGTTTACATGTGCGGTTACAACGGCAGAAGTGGTCAAATATTGTTGATGCCTGCATGGTTAACATTTTTGCGGCAACACCTCAAGCGTTTCGCGCAAAACTCGGAATTTCTGCCCATTGTTCAAATCTTATCTTTACCGCATGAACAATAGTTTTCAAATCAGTGGCCAGCTGGTAGATATTTTTAATCAACGCATCTATCCTGCCACTGTACATGTGCTCGATGGAAAAATTGATTCCATCCGGGAATTGTCCGGAGCAGCTAGCACGCCCGCCCATTTTATTCTCCCGGGGTTTACCGATGCCCATGTCCATATTGAAAGCTCCATGTTGATCCCGGCCGAGTTTGCCCGCCTGGCCGTTGTACAGGGCACCGTATCTACCATCAGCGACCCGCATGAAATCGCCAATGTCTGCGGCATTGAAGGCGTTCGCTTCATGATCGAAAATGGCCAGACGGTTCCTTTTAAATTCAATTTTGGTGCACCGAGCTGCGTCCCTGCTACCAGCTTTGAAACGGCCGGAGCAGCGATCGATGCAGCCGCCACTGATATATTATTGCAGGATCCGGATATTCTCTATTTGAGCGAGATGATGAACTTCCCGGGTGTATTGAATGGAGACGCGGAAGTGATGGCCAAGATTGCAGCAGCAAAACGATTGGGAAAACCGGTAGACGGGCATGCGCCCGGGCTCAGGGGCGAAGCCGCGGCACGCTATATCGCCGCCGGCATCAGCACCGATCATGAATGCTTTACCGCAGCAGAAGCCCTGGACAAACTAAAGCACGGCATGAAAATTCTTATCCGTGAAGGAAGTGCCGCACGCAATTTCGATGCACTGGTGGAGCTGCTGCATGAACATTCGGAACATATTATGTTCTGCAGCGATGACAAACATCCCGACAGCCTGCTGGCCGGCCATATCAACCAGCTCTGTGCCCGCGCCATTGCCAAAGGCATAGATTTGTTTAAAGTATTGCGGGCAGCCTGCGTCAATCCCGTGCTGCACTACAAAACAAAGACGGGCCTGCTTCGCGAGGGTGATGCGGCGGATTTTATCCTGGTAAATAACTGCAATGACTTTTTTGTGCAGGCTACTTATATCAACGGCCAGCTGGTAGCAAAGGGCGGAGAAACCTTGATACCGCGCAGCAACACCAGGTTCACGCCGGTAAACAAGTTTTCGATCGGCTTAAAAGAACCGGCTGAATTCAGGTTGCCCAGGACACATGAGGGTCCGGTTGCCGTAATAGAAGCACTGGACGGTCAGCTCATCACGAATAAACTGAGCTGGCAAACGCCCGGCAACGCCGAAGAATGGGCGGCCGATTTGGACAATGATATTTTGTACATAACGGTGGTGAACCGTTACCAGGATGCAACACCGGCCATGGCATTCATAAAAAATTTCGGTTTAAAAGAAGGTGCCATTGCTTCTTCGGTTGCGCATGACAGCCATAATATCGTGGCGGTAGGGAGCAGTAAGGATCTACTGTGTAGAGCCGTAAATCTCGTAATAGCAGCAAAAGGCGGCGTAAGCTGCACCGGTAAGCATGCTGAAAAAGTATTGCCCCTGCCGGTGGGCGGATTGATGAGCATGGCAGACGGCTACCAGGTAGCGGCCGACTATACGGCTATCGATGCCATGGCAAAAGCCTTGGGCAGTAACCTGTCCGCCCCGTTTATGACCCTTTCGTTTATGGCATTGCTGGTGATTCCCCACCTGAAACTGAGCGACAAGGGGTTGTTCGATGGCGACCAGTTCCGGTTGTTGGGAGCACAAACAGGGGGCGTATGATTTTTTTACCGGTCATTTATGCCACTTTACCGTTGTTTCGGTGGTGCATGCCTTAAAGCCCTGTGTACCGGTATGGCCTTGTGCTATATTCGTATCGTTAATACAAGCATACCATGGACACTCAGAATCAAAACCCCGATATGCACCGTTCCCGCCGCAATGGCCGGGTACTCGCAGGCGTCTTCCTGCTTTTTATAGGTGCCGTCTTTTTTCTCCGGGAAGCAGACCTCGATCTTTTCCCCGGCTGGATCTTTTCCTGGCCAATGGTGCTGATAGGATTTGGCTTATTCACGGGATTGCGCCACGATTTCCGCGGCAGCGGCTGGCTTATCATGGTCATCATCGGTAGTGTTTTCCTGCTCGACAAGCTGGATATCGGTTTGGATTTACACCGCTTTATTTTTCCTGCTATCGTGGTGGGCATCGGGCTTACGATGATCTTACGACCCAAACGCAACTTTAACGACAGCTGGTACAGTGGGCCTAACGGCTGGAGAAGGAGAAACCGGGATGACAGGAACGCCCGTTACAATCCGGCCCAATACAGCAATGACCTCAAACAGGATATTGAAACCAAAGCAGCAGCGGATGCCGGCACAACGGTCTCCGGCAGCGCGACACAAACAACGCAAACGGGCAGCTATTCCAACACGGCCTACCCCGATGACTTTCTTGACGTAACATCAGTACTGGGAAGCGCCCACCGTATCGTTGCATCCAAGAATTTTAAAGGCGGAGACATCACCTGCTTTATGGGAGGTGCTGAAATTGATATGCGGGAAGCCGATATCAAAGGCACCGTGGTGCTGGATGTAACCACCATTATGGGCGGCGCCAAACTGATTGTTCCGTCTAACTGGGAAGTAAAACCGGAAATCACCAATGTGCTCGGCGGCGTGGAAGACAAGCGCCAGGTACAGGGCAAAGTAATCGACTTCAATAAAGTATTACTGTTAAAAGGCACCAGCTTTATGGGCGGCATCGAACTCCGCAGCTACTAACAGCACAAGCATTCACATACGCCGTACCAGCCACCCACTTCAACCAAAAAGCATTGTATGAACTGGTATCTAACCAAAATTGTGTATCAGATTATTTGTGGTAATGGTGACCACACCCCACAATTCGATGAGCAACTACGGCTGATCTCGGCCGGCAGCGAGATGGAAGCTTTTGAGAAAGCCAGGCAGATTGGCCGTAAAGAACAGGAATGCTTTATGAACGAAAAGCAACACCCGGTTCGCTGGCAATTTATTGATGCCTGTGAATTGTACAAACTCAGTGAATTGATCGATGGTGCGGAAATCTACAGCCGCGTCCAGGAAGCCGAAGACGCTACCCGCTATATTAATATGGTGCGCAGCAAAGCTGGTTATATCACCGGCGACAACGTACTTCGCTCGCTGCAACTTATCTAAAAACAATTCACTTGAGCAGCATCCCCTTTTCAGAGAGAAGATTTGTATTTGTGTTCAGCGCCTGGTGGCTGTTATGGTCGGCCATGCAGGTATGGATTCTCTACAAACTGGAATTCAGCTGGCAAACCGCTGCGATCGATAGCCTGTTATCCAATTTTTTGCTGTCTGCATCCTGTGTACTCATCAGCAATAACCTGAAATATTACCTCCCTCAGCGACAACGCTATTGGTACCTGCTGGCACTCTGCGTACTTACAGCCGGCGCCTGGCTACTGGCCATCCGGTACGCCATCCCTTATGTGATGCCCGGCAATGATCCCGGCTACCTTTCTTTTTTTACCCGTTCGTTGCCGGTGCGCTTCGGTATTGCCTTTCTTGCTATCTGCTGCATGGCGATGATCAGTGTATTGTGGTACGGCTTCGAAGATCAAAAGATTACAGCGCGAAGGAAATCAGAAGCAGAACAACTGACCAAGGATGCAGAATTATATAAACTCCGCCAGCAGTTACAACCGCATTTTCTTTTCAATAGCCTCAATTCCATCAATGCCCTGATTGGCACCCGGCCACAGGAGGCCCGCAGCATGGTGCAGCAACTCTCAGAATTTCTTCGTGGCACTTTAAAAAGAGAAGAACAACAATGGATGCCGCTCGAAGAAGAATTGCAATACCTGCGCCTCTACCTCGACATTGAACGGGTTCGGTTTGGCAACCGGCTGTCGGTTGAATTCGATACACCGGAAAACACCATGGCCCTGCGCATCCCCGCGATGATTCTGCAACCGCTGGTAGAAAACGCCATCAAGTTTGGACTGTATGATACCACCGGAGATACCAGCATCAGCATCCGTACGGCCCTGCAAAACCAGGTACTGGAAATCACCGTGCAAAACCCTTACGATCCTGAAACCGCGCAGCCGCGGAGGGGTACCGGCTTCGGACTCCATTCGATCGAAAGAAGATTGTATTTGCTGTTTGCCCGAAAAGATTTGCTTCGAACATCGGCCAGCCTGAATATTTTTACCACCCAAATCATCATACCGCAGCCGGAATTACTTCCAGAACCTGCGAAAAAAATAAGCGCATGAAAAAAGTTGTCGTGATAGATGACGAGCCCCTCGCAAGAAGCATTGTAGTGGAATACCTGCAACAATTCCCCCAACTGCAACTCGTGCAGGAATGCGGTGATGGTTTTGAAGGGATGAAAGCCATTCTGCAGCACCAACCCGATCTTATCTTCCTGGATATCCAGATGCCCAAGATCACCGGCTTCGAAATGCTGGAGCTCATACCCAATCCGCCTGCCGTGATTTTCACTACCGCCTTTGACGAATATGCCATCAAAGCGTTCGAAACACATGCGATCGACTACCTGCTCAAACCTTTTAGCAAGGAACGGTTCGACAAAGCCGTTCAAAAATGGCTGGAACAATCGGCCGTGCCACCCGGCGCTGCCGCCAGTTCCACTGAAAACCTGCTCGAGGCCACCGCGCTCGCACCCGGGCAGAACCAGCGCATCGTAGTGAAGAACGGCGCCAAAATCAAAATCATTCCTGTGCATGATGTCCTCTACCTGGAAGCCGCCGACGACTATGTAAAAATCCATAGCACCGATGGGGCTTACCTTAAAAATAAAACCATGAGTCATTTCGAAAAGGCGCTGGACGGACAACAGTTCGCACGTTGCCATCGTTCTTATATGGTCAATATGCAGCAGATCGCGCGTATTGATCCCTGGGAAAAAGACGGGCATATCGCTATCCTTAAAAACGGTGCAAAAGTACCGGTAAGCAAAACCGGCTATATCCGTCTCCGCCAGGTGCTTGGGTTGTAAATAATTTGATTTTCAAATAACTACACTTCAAAACCAGGCCCGGGGTGATTTGATAATTTGGCTAATTTGACTATTTTGTGCCATCTAAATCCCCCTGTAAAGCGGCATGCTGTTTAATTCCATAGAGTTTGTAATTTTTTACATTCTCGTAACCGCCCTGTACTTCGCCCTGCCTCACGCCTTCCGGTGGATACTTCTGCTTGCTGCAAGCTGTTATTTTTACATGGCCTTCGTGCCGATCTATATCCTGATTCTCGGCTTCACCATCGTAATCGACTACTTCGCAGGAATTTATATTGAAAAGGCCCGGGACAAACGAAAACGAAAATGGTTGCTATCGGCCAGCCTCGTGGCCAATATTGGCATCCTGGCCGTTTTCAAGTATTATAATTTTATCAACCTGAACATCGACCTGCTCTTCCAGCAGTTCAACTATAAGAACCCGATTCCCTACCTCTCGATCCTGCTGCCCATCGGCCTCTCCTTTCATACTTTCCAGGCGATGAGTTATACGATTGAAGTGTACCGGGGTAACCAAAAAGCAGAAAAACATTTTGGGATTTATAGTCTCTATGTAATGTTTTATCCGCAGCTGGTAGCCGGTCCCATCGAAAGGCCGCAAAACATCCTGCACCAGATGCATACCCACCATAAGTTTGATTACAACCTGATGGTGTCTGGCCTGAAAATGATGCTCTGGGGATTTTTCAAGAAGCTGGTGATTGCAGATCGGTTATCTATCTACGTAAACTCTGTTTTCAACAATCCCGAATTCCATAACGGTACCACTGTTGTCATTGCTTCGTTGTTCTTCGCGGTACAGATATACTGCGATTTTTCGGGCTACACCGATATCGCCATTGGTGCGGCCCGCAGCATGGGCTTCGACCTGATGAAGAATTTCAACCGTCCTTATTTTGCTACCAATATCCAGGACTTCTGGCGGCGCTGGCATATATCGTTGTCCACCTGGTTTCGCGACTACCTCTACATCCCGCTCGGTGGCAGTAAGACAGCATCTGTAGCACGCCGTTACATGAACGTGTTTATCATCTTCCTTGTGAGCGGCATCTGGCACGGTGCCAACTATACCTATATCATCTGGGGTGCATTGCATGGATTGTATTCGGTGGTGTATATCATCATTAAACCCTACCTGCGCAAGACGCCGGAGAAACGCTGGTCGGCCGCATTGATGCGCACCGGCAATATGGCCATTACAATCGCGCTGGTAACCTTCGCCTGGATTTTTTTCCGGGCCAACTCGGTAGGTGATGCGTTTACCCTGATTGGACATTTCAAAACTTTTGGTGAAATGCCCTTTTTGGGTGATGGGATCAGCAATTTTGCGCATTCGATTCTCGCCGTTGTTATTCTCTTTACGGTTGAATACAAGATGGAATTCCTGCCCGATAAATACAATTGGTTCTATTCGCCCAATATTGTGGTGAGATGGGGTTCAATGGCCTTCACCGTATTACTGTTGTTACTGCTGGGCGTATTTAACGGCGGGCAATTCATCTATTTCCAGTTTTAGTCAATGAGGAAGAAAACGATCATACAATTTCTTTTGCGGCTGGCGGCTTTTTGTCTCCTGCTGGTACTGTCGGATCGCTTGCTGGGCTTTGTATTCAGCAAACTGTATTTCAGCCAGGAGGTGGGACAGTTTCATCAAACAACCTATGCGGTAGACAGTGCGCGGCAGGACATCCTGATCTTTGGCAGTTCGCGTGCGGTGCGGCACTACGACACCGACAGCATTGCGACTGCTACCGGCATGAGCACTTATAATGCAGGTCGTGACGGGCAAATGATTCCTTATGCCGCCGCAGTGGAAGAAATCGCACTCAAGCGAAACCGCCCCAAACTCGTTATCCTGGATATCAATGCATGGGAACTGGCCGACAATCCTTCGAAGTATGAAAAACTTACCATCCTTCTGCCCTATTACGATAAACACCCGGAGCTAAAAACCTATTTGTCGGAGATAAGTCCGTTTGAAACCTACAAACTCTATTCAAAAGTTTATCCTTTCAACTCTTCCATTTTTATTCTTGCCAGCAATGCGCTGTTCCCCGCATCTGCCAAAAAAGATGCAAATGGATACCTGCCGCTGGATGCCGTGATGACGCCGGCGTTTCTGAAAGAGTATAAAGGGAATATGGAAGTGCGTTACCAGAAAATTAAAAACAAGGAAGAGAAGCCCGACCAGAAAGCGATTGGCTATTACAAGAAGTTTCTCGACGCCACGGCCGCTGCACATGTTCCTACACTGGTGGTAATTTCACCTACTGTAATAAAAGATCCTTTTATACTGGATAACCAGGAAAAAGAAAAACAGCTTGTAAAAGACATAGCCACCGCCTATCCGCAGGTGACCTTCCTGGACTATTCTGCAGATCCCCGGTTTTATGACCACCCTGAAAAATTTTCAGATGCCTTTCACCTCAACCGGCAGGGTGCTTCTGAATTCTCGGCAGATCTTGCCCGCTACCTGGCTTCCCATTTCCGGGCAATTCATTGATCAGAGTCACGTATAATTCCTAAGTAGATTTACGATCTCCGCAGCTTTATTCTCTATTTATCAACAGCAAGTCGGGCGACCTGTACAGGCGGCTGCCATTGGCTATATTTGGCTGCCTGATCCTTGATTTGGGCGAAGAAACCGCGCTCCGTGATAATAAACAGCAAATCGAAACTGATTGACACCGGGAAAAATCATGTACCCGACCTTTCCAATGTAGTTGTGAAAGATCTGCGTGAGTACGGCGTTGAACAGGCCGGCACCTACAAAGGTGGTGTGGAAGCGTACAAAGGAATGCTCAACAAGATCAGGAGTGGATCCATTCTCACCGAGCAGGATTCAATGCGGTTGGTAGGCAAAACAGAGGAAACCAAGAACCGCATCCAGAAACAAATTGACAGCCTGCTCGAAAAATACTACGAATTAAAAAGTCGAGCCGACGAAATTCACAACAGCCGCGATATCACCAAGGGACTCGTGCCCATTAAACAAACTGAGATCAACCTGTTGAAGAACCAGGTGGATGAAATTGAAACTACCCGGGCGGCCGTTCACAACAACAAGTACAATAACTTTAGCTGGGGCACCTATATATTTTTGTTTTTCCTGTTGCTGGCATTGTCGTTCTACCTCCTGTATTTCTACATGAGTGTTGCCGACTTTGCTTTGAATGGAGTGGATCCCATGTCGCTGTTCCAGGAGGGCAGGCTGAATATTCAACTGTTGCCAAACCTGCGTCGCCTCGTTTACCTCATCATCAATTATCCGCCGCTGATCGTATTTCCTACCATATTTTTTGCACTGGGAACAGCGATCCATTTGTTTTCGGAGAAAGGCGTTCGCTTCCGCAAAATTGTAATGGGCCTGCTGATACTGGTATTCGTGGGTGATTTGCTACTCGCATTCCAGGTACATGAAGGTGTAAATGAAATCCTGATCAAAGCCAACCGCGAAGAATTTAAATCACTGGTAGTACCGGTGTATGCCGATTCGAGGTTCTACCTCGTGCTGTTCCTGGGCTTTGGTGTGTTTGCTATCTGGAGCGCGGTGTATTACCTGCTGCAGATGGAATGGGCCAAGCGTAACCAGATCAAACTGCGTTACCAGCGCATCAGCCGTTTGCAGGATGAGATACTGGAACTGGAAGAGAAACGGATGCAATACGAAACAGAAATCAACCATATCGCCAAACGCATCGAGAACCTGAGCAAGGAAAAAGAAAGATTGGTATTGCCGGTAGATGCCATCGAAAAAAACATCAACTATTTCCGCGACGGCTGGAACGGGTATCTTTCTACGTTATATGGGCGCGATAAAGGTGAGGAACAAATCAAAATCATCAATACTGCTACGGAAGCATATGTGCAGGAGATGAAGGAATTCCAGGAATCCTATTTCAAATAAACCATCGTACCAGCCAAACTTTTTATAACCCGACAAACTAAAACTGGCAAGACATGCGGCATTTTGGACACCTGTTGTTGGCGGGACTGTTTTTGCTGACAGGCTGTAACGAATTTCAACAGGCGGTGAAGGACGCAAAGAAAGACACTCCTCCTCCACCGAAGGATAATTACATCGTATTACTCGATCTCAGTGACCGG
Source organism: Bacteroidota bacterium (assembly GCA_028876035.1). Taxonomy (GTDB): domain Bacteria; phylum Bacteroidota; class Bacteroidia; order Chitinophagales; family Chitinophagaceae; genus JACMLD01. The sequence goes on along the minus strand of JAGWTK010000077.1, from coordinate 2,780 downwards.
ATTCTCTACAACAACCAGCAGCAGGTAGCCAAAGACATTGCCGTTGTGCAGTCAATCTATGGTATCTACACCGCGAAGCTGGATGCCAAAGATCCTACCCGGCTTTACTATACGCTGCACGACAAACTGAAACTGCTGATAGCGCCGCAAAAGACCACACCGAAATCATTGTACGACATGGTTGGCAACCTGCGTGTTGACCTGGGTGCCGAACAGCCGGAAAAGAAAGTAGCAGTAATAGCACAAACCCAAAAAACCTTCGACACACTGCTGCCGGAGATTTACAAACAGGCCGTCATCGGCAATAACAGCACCGCGTATTCAGGTGCAGATATCTGGAAATATTTCAATGAAGACCTGGCCGATGACCTCGAGAAAGATGCACAGAATACACTTTTCATCATCACCGATGGCTATATGGACCTGGAGCCAACGGAGGAAAGAACATCGCAAAACAACCGCTTTGCTGCCTGTTCGCAAGTGATCAATGCATTGAAGAAATACCCCGACTGGGAAGCGAAATTCAACAGCGGCGACTATGGCTTACTGCCCGTGAACAAAAAGTTTCCAGGCCTCAGGGTAGTAGTACTGCAGATAAATCCAAAAGAGGACTGGGCCAATGAATACGCGCTGCTGACAAAAATTTGGGGGAAATGGTTTTCAGAGATGGGCGTTACCAACTATCGATTTATAAAGAACGATAACATCAACGAAGTAAAGGAGTCGCTCGAAAAATTCATGGACGTGAAAGTGGCCGGCAAACCAATAGCGGTACAGTGGAAAAAGATAACTGCGGTCGACAGCAGCTTGTTGTTCCCGCAGCAGGACGGCAACCAGCAGGCAAAACCCATACCCCCGGTAGCGAGCGCGCCCGATAAAAAGACAAGCATTGCTAAAGAACCGGTAGCAGCAGCAACCAAAGAACCGGAGCTCATACCGGTGACGACGCAACGAAATCAGCCCACCCCCAAAAAAACAGTCCCCAGGGATGACGATATACTGAAAGATGCTGCACCCGCCAAAGGATTCAACACCGGAATAAAAAAAGAAGAACGCAAAGAAACCCTCACCAGTTCAAACCGCCGTATCCGCTAAGACAACACCAAAGCCCCGATAATGCCCAGGATTTTTACCATTACATTATTGCTGTTTGCCGGCCTTGTACTGTTCGTTGCACCGGTTCAGTCGCAGGACTTCCGGAAGATCAATAATGCCCTCCGGTATATCAAACTTGGAAATACCCTCCGCGAGGCGCAGCAATACGACGTGAGCGAAAAATACCTGCGACAGGGCCTGCAAATCATCACCGCGGAAGGCGACAAGTACTGGGAAGCGGCCACCTATGAAAATTTAGGATTGCTGTACAAAGACCAGGATAAGCAGGAGGATGCGGCACGTTATTTCAATAAAGCCCTGGCTATCTACCGGCAGCTGAACATGTCGCTCAGTGAAAAGGCGCTTGAACAGCTGCTCAACGGTGCAGAAGGAAAAGAGCAATTGTATGCGGGAATCGAGATTGGGGCAAAGGGCGTCAAGCTTAGCATACTGGGTATTCAACTAAACAGTGCAGGGGAAGTGGAGTATTTCCTGAAATCAGATTCGTCTGTTAATCCCGAACCGTCCGCACTGACGCCACAGGCACTCCAGGAAACCAATGAAGTCATCAAAGGCTTTACCCGGGTAGCCGCCAGCAAATACAATATTCCGTCCGATCGTATCTACCTGGTGATCAGCAGCGGCCTCAAAGCCGAACTGGATAAAAAACAAAAGCTGGAAGATTTCACAAAAGCGACTACGCCTGCCGGTTATACCATGCGCAGTGTAAGTTCTTCCGAAGAAGCAGAGCTGGCGGTGTTGGGAACCGTGCCACCGAAACGGAGGTATACAACTTCGCTGATTGATGTGGGTTCCAACAAAACAAATGGCGGCTATTTTATGGACGCTTCCCAAAACTTCGATGCGGTATTCTTCCCGGTAGGCACCAAGAGTTTTGTATCGATGATCAAAGCAAAAAACCCCTACAATATCACCGAATTCACAATATATGCGGAGAAACTTTGGAAAGATAGTCTCTCCGTCATCGCTCGCAATGAACTCAGTCGCCGCGCAGGGCTTCGCAACCGCAGCGCCATCTACCTAGGCGGTGGCATCGTTTGGTGTATTGCTACCTACCTGCACCCGGAAAAAGTGAACGACAATTACGTGGAACTAACCGCAGATGATCTCCGGCGATTCCGCCTCTCTGTCGTAAACAATTTCAGCAGAACCATTCAGCCCGATCTTTCTGATATCAGTAACGAGTCGCTGCTGGTAGATGCCAGGAAAACAATCAGCCGGGCGCAGAACACCTATGACCAGGAATCGCTGATTGCGGGCGCTGTTTGGGTAGATGGATTGATGAGAGAGCTGAATGCCACCCAACCCGCCAAACGCTTCTATTTCTCCAAATATGCTTATGTTGGATGGATGTCGGGGTATATATCGAGGGCGGTGGCGGAAGACTACAGGAAGAAGAATGAACAGTAATTAATGTGCTAATGTGATAAATGTGCTAATGTGCTAATTGGGATCGCCGCGGTAGCATCTCCATGCTTATTTCAGCAGCTCGCCGGTAAAGAAATCACGATAAATGTGCTGATGGGTTCAATTGGATAAATACAACCCGATTGATTTCTTGATTTCTTGATCACTATTGTCCGGGTAAAGTGTTTTGGAACAGGAAAAAAGAGGCATTGCGGCCTCCTTTTTTATGCCTAGTTTCATTTTACCACAAACAAAAA